>CAUHBW010000359.1 GCA_959604115.1 uncultured Bilophila sp.
GGGGCCCTTTCTCCAGAAGGGGCCCCTCGCCCCTCCCCAATTTCATAATCCCCTTCCTACTTCCTCAAACTTTCCAGAACCTCGCGGGTGGACTTGAGCATGTACTCGAAGTCCTCTTCGCTGAGCCAGTGCTGGAAGGGGAAGGAAATCTGTCCGTCGAAGAAGGCGTCGGCGTTGGGGCAGTCGGCCTTGCCGAGCCCGAGCTTCTTGTAGAAGTCGTAGCGGTCGAGCGGGATGTACTGCACCACGCACTTGATGCCCTTCTCTTCGGAAATGGCGTGCATGAAGGCGTCGCGCTTGCCGTTTTTCATGCAGGCCACGAGGAGGTGGTAGTTGTGGCGGGTGGTGTCTTCGCGGAGGAATTCCAGCTCGGGGAAGTCCTTCAGGCCGTCGATGAAACGCATGGCGCGGGCGCGCTTTTCGGCGTTGATTTGGTCGATGCGTTCCAGCATCTTGATGCCGAGGGCGCATTCCACTTCGCCGAGGCAGTAGTTGTTCGGCCAGAGCATGTCGCCGTCGAGCATGGGCATGTCCACGTTGCCCATCGCCGGGGTCCAGTAGTTGGGCCGGGGTTCGGGATAGCCGCAATGCCCGTTGTGGCGCAGCATGGGCACCAGCGCGGCGAGCTTCGGGTCCTTGACCACCAGCATGCCGCCTTCGCCGAGCGTGGTGAGGTTCTTGTGGGAGTGGAAGGAGAAGATCGCCATGTCGCCCCACGCGCCCGACTTGACGCCGTTCACGTCCGCGCCGACGGACTGGGCCGCGTCTTCGATGACGAGCAGGTTGTGCTTCTTCGCCACGTCCATGATCGCGGGCATGTCCGCCACGTAGCCGTAGAGGTGCACGACGACGATGGCCTTGGTCTTCGGGGTGATGCACTTCTCGATGGTTTCGGCGTTGACCACGTGCGTGGTCGGATCGACGTCCGCCCACACGAGTTTCGCGCCCTTCTTGGCGTAGGGATAGGCCGAGGCCGTGAAGGTGTGCGAGGGAATGATGACTTCATCGCCGGGCTTGAAGTTGCAGAGCTGCGCGGAGAGTTCGAGGGCGGACACGCCGTTCATCACCGCGAAACAGTGTTCGGCTCCGATGTATTCGCCGAACGCCTTCTGGAACCCCTGAAGGTACTTGCCCTGCGTCAGCGGCTCGGCGCTGCGCATGGCTTCCACGACCACCGCGATCTCGTCTTCCGTGTACCTGATCGCGCGTCCGCTGAAATTCACTTTGATGTCCATATGCTGTCCTGTCTCTGATCGCCCAGTGCGGAACCCGGAACGGTTGCGCCGTTCCGGGTTCCCTTACGTTTCTCGGGACAATTGCCGCTGCTGTGAGGGCCTCCGCGTCCCCGTTCACGCCGGGTCAAGGGGCCGCCGTGGCCCCTTGCGGGTGCGGGGCGGTGCCCTGCCCGCCGGAGGCGCTCCCTCTAGATGCTCTTGTAGCGTTCGATGAGGTTTTCTTTGGTGAGGATTTTCTTGAAGTCGGGGCCGAGGGCGTTGGTGAGGGGTTTTTCATGCACGATGCAGCCCTGATACAGCCCGTCGTACTGTTCGTCGGTGAGGCCCTTGCAGATGCCGGTGGGCAGGTTGACGCCCTGTCGTTCGATCATGGTGCGGAACTGTTTGTATTCCTTGGGATAGATGTCGCCAAGAACGTTCAGGGCGAGGCAGTTGCCGAGGCCGTGGGCCACGTGCAGGACCACGCCGAGCCCGGCGGAGAAGGGATGGATGACGCCGACGTTCCCGGCGGCCATGCCGCCGATGTAGGAGGCGATCATCATCTTTTCGCGGTTGGGTTCGCTCATCATGTCGTCGGAGAGGAAGATTTCCTCGCAAAGCTGCACGGCGCGGACCGAGAAGGCGTCGATGATCGCGTTGCGGTAGCTGCCGTTGAGCGATTCGACGCAGTGCATGAAGGTGTCGATGCCGGTATAGAAATACTGGTCGCGGGGAACGGTGGCGAGCAGGTCGGGATCGAGCAGGAGCTGATCATAGACCGTGTAGTCGCTGTTCATGCCCAGTTTGAGATTTTTGGGGATGTTGGTAAGGACACAGGTACGCGAACATTCTGAACCCGTGCCGGAAAGGGTCGGGACGCCGATCTTGTAGACGGCGGGATTCTTGACGAGTTCCCATCCCTGATAGTCTTCGGCCTTGCCGGGGTTGGTCAGGAGGTTGGCGACGGCCTTGGCGGTGTCGAGGGTCGCGCCCCCTCCGACGCCCACGACGCAGCAGGGCAGGCGATCGTCGTCGGCGACCACGGCGGCCTTGAAGGCGTCGATGCGGGTGACTTCGGGTTCGGAGCTGGAGTCCACGAAATGAAGCTGATCGCCCTTTTCCATGGGCAGACGGCCGATCAGTTCATGATCGCGGAAAAAGTGGTCGACGAAGAAGACGACCGGGCCGTCCACGGCTTCGCGACGGGGTTTCAGCAGGTCGGCGAGCTGCGCCAGAGACCCCTGTCCGAACACATAGTAGGGGACGTTTTTTGTATTGCGGTACATAAATGCCTCATTGAGTGATGTTGGGGAAGAATAGCGGACATTGTATGTGGAATCCGTCCGGGCCGCAAGCCGGAGGGCGTTTCACGGGAGGACGAACATGTCAGGAACGACCACGACGGCGGTTCTCGGCGGCGGAAGCTGGGGCACGGCTCTGGCCCATCTGCTGGCCCATGCCGGGCACAAGGTGACGCTGCTGCTCCGGGACGCGGAACAGGCCGCGCACATCAATGCGTACCATGAAAATCCGCGCTATCTGCGGGGCGTGCCGCTGCATCCCGGCGTCCGGGCCGTGGCGGGCGCGACGGGCGGGCCGGAACAGGCCGCCGCGCTGGCGGACGTTTCCGTGCTTGTCCTGTCGGTGCCGTGTCAGGCCATGCGGGGGACGCTGCGCGGGCTGGCGGGCGTTGTGCCCCCGGACTGCGTGCTTGTCAATACGGCCAAGGGAATCGAAGTTTCCGAGCTGGTTACGGTGGCGCGCATGGTCCGCGAGGAGCTGCCAGCGTTCGTGGACCGCTACGCCGTGCTTTCCGGACCGTCCTTCGCGCTGGAAGTGGCGACCTGCAAGCCCACGGCGGTGGTGCTCGGCTGCCGAGACGAGCGTCTCGGGGCGCGGTTGCGTGAAGTCTTCGCGACCCCGTGGTTCCGGTCCTATTCGAGCACGGACGTTCCGGGCGTGGAGCTCGGCGGCGCGGTCAAGAACATCATCGCCATCGGGGCGGGGCTCAGCGACGGGCTCGGTTTCGGCCTCAACGCCCGCGCGGCGCTGGTCACGCGCGGCCTTGCGGAAACCAGCCGTCTCGGCGTGGCGCTCGGGGCCCGCGCGTCCACCTTCATGGGGCTTTCCGGGCTTGGGGATCTCATGCTGACCTGTTCCGGCGATCTTTCGCGCAACCGGCAGGTGGGGCTGCGTCTCGGGGGGGGGGAATCGCTGGACGCCATCGTCGCCTCCATGAACATGGTGGCAGAGGGGGTCAAGACCACGCAGGCCGTCCATCGGCTGGCCTCGCGGCTCGGCGTGGACATGCCCGTCACCCGGACCATGTACAGCGTGCTCTACGAGTCCTTCCCACCCCGCGAAGCCGTCCAGTCCCTCATGGGGAGACAGTTGAAGGAAGAATGAAGATTGGGGAGGGGAAGGAGAAACTTTCTAGGGGGAGTCCCCACGTTTCCCCTTCCCCTCCCCAAACCTGCCGGCGCGGCTCGCGCCCACCCCATCCTCTTCAAAGATTTTCGATTTTATCGAATCCCTTTCGCCGGATCGCCTTGTGGGCGTGAGACGGGGCGAGCAGCTTTTTCTTATTCAGGACAGGAAAGGCGAGGTCATTCGTCCTCGCCTTCCTTTTTTTCTCTCTCTCTC
>CAUHBW010000360.1 GCA_959604115.1 uncultured Bilophila sp.
AGAAAGGTTCCCCTTCCCCCCTCCAAACCTTCCCCCTTCCTCTCCAAAGATTTTTGACTTTATCGAATCCCTTTTCGAGGCTTCTCCTCCGTCTGGAGAAAGGGCGTTGCGGCGAGTCTTTGGGGAAGAGCAAAACGGCCTGAGACGAATCCGCTCAGGCCGTTTTTTTGGGAGAAATCACTTTTCATTCGAATGTGATACAGAGGTTTATCCCGTCGAAAACAGGCGCATTCTCCATCAGGGATTCGATAAGGGCAAACGTCTTGGGAGGATGAGAGGAGGGGGTACCGGGGGAGGGGAGAAGGAAGCCCGTCTTCAGAAGGGTTCCATCTCCCCACCCCCCATTCCTCTTCTCCGTTCTACGCCTTTCCCTTTGACCCGCATGTGGCGATGGTCGCCTTGGCGAGGTTGTTGGAGTGATAGCCGATGTGTTCGATGATGCCGAGGATGTCCACATAGACAAGGCCGGTTTCGGGGTCGCACTCGTGGCGGTCCAGACGCTGGATGTGCTGGTTGCGGAGCTCGACTTCCAGACCGCGCAGCTTCCCGGCGATGGGAGCCACTTCGCGGGCCTTGTTGGGATCGTCGTTGATGAAGCCGTCCAGCGCGGTCACGATGGCGTGATGGGCTTCGCCGTACATGCCCGCGAGTTCGGTCATGGCCTGAGACGAAAAATCGTTGGGCCTGTTCTGGCGGTATGCGTAGTATTCGAGCAGTTTCTTGCCGTGGTCGCCGATGCGCTCGATGTTTCCCGAACAGGCGACGTACTGGGTCAGGGCAAGGGATGCGTCGTCGGAAATGCCCGCCTGCATGATGTCTTCGGCGTAGGCCTTGATGGCCTTGTGCAGATGATCGAGCTTGGCTTCCGTTTCTTCGATGTCGGGGATGAGTTCCTTCTTGTTGCGGAAGAACACTTCCTGTACGGCGTCAAGCAGATGGATGGCGATGAAGCCCATGTAGGCGCACTCGTTCTTGACCGCTTCCACGGCGATGCCGGGAGTGGCCTCGATGAGCTTGGGATCGAGGTACTGGGCCCCTTCGACGGCCTTGTGGGCCTTGTCGGGCAGGATTTTGCGGATGAACGCCGCAAACGGCTTGACGAAGGGCAGGAAGATAAGCGTGTTGAAGACGTTGAACAGCGTGTGGGCGTTGGCGATCTGGTGCCCGATGCCGTCGGCGGTCATGGCGATCAGCTTCTGGTACATCGGGAGGATGCTCAGGAAGATGCACACGCCGATGACGTTGAAAAGCACGTGGGCGGCGCAGGCCTGCTTGGCGGTCCTGTCCGTCCCGATGGACGCGAGCACCGCGGTGATGGTCGTGCCGATGTTGTCGCCCAGGATGATGGGGATGGCGGCATGGAGCGGCAGGAGCCCTTGAAGGCCGAGGGCGATGGTCAGGCCCACAGTGGCGGCGCTGGACTGGACGAGCAGAGTGAGCAGGGTGCCCGCGAGAACCCCCATGAAGGGGTTGTGGCTGAACATCAGGAAGAGTTCTTTTTCGTTGCGCAGAAAGCTCATGGAGGATTCCATGGTCTGCATGCCCACGAAAAGCAGGCCGAACCCGAGAAGCCCGCTTCCGGCGTATTTCTGCACCTTGGAGCGTCCGAAGAAGGAAAGCAGAACGCCTATTATAATGAAGAGGTAGGCGTAATCCTGTACCTTGATGGCAAGGATCTGGCCCGTGACGGTCGTCCCGATGTTGGCACCCATGATGACGCCGATGGCCTGTGTGAGCGTCATGAGCCCCGCGTCGACGAAGCTGACCGTCATGACGGTGGTGGCGCTGCTGCTCTGGATGAGGACCGTGACGCAGGCTCCCACGAGGACACCCATGACGGGCGTTTTGGTCAATGTTCCGATAAGCTGCCGCAGTCGGTCCCCGGCTATCAGCTGGAGAGCCTCACTGATCAGCTTGATGGCGAAGAGGAAAAGCCCGACGCCGCCAAGAAGCTGAATGACGCTTTGTACAGACATGAAGACGCTCCTTAGAGTTTGGTTCGACTCTTGCCCCATGAAAAGATGAACTGTCAAGAAAATTTCCGGGGAATTCGAGAACCCGTACGCCCTCCCCAGAAGAGGTGCGGGACTTTTATGAGGCATTTTTTTTCGTTATGATGAAATAACAGTATGTTGAAGGAAACGCCGTCGGTTTCCAAGAAAAAAAGCGGCTTTTTTTGCAAAAAAGACTTGCCAGCCGACCTGAATTCCGCTAGATACCTCTTCGCACCACGGAGAGGTGTCCGAGCTGGTCGAAGGAGCACGATTGGAAATCGTGTGTACTCAAAAGGTACCGGGAGTTCGAATCTCCCCCTCTCCGCCATAAATTTCAAAGGCTTACTGTAAAAGGTAAGCCCTTTTTTCATTGGTGGAGCTTTTGCCATTGGTGATTTCATTGGTGATTGACTCAAAAACATCCGCCGCTTTCCTGTCTACACCAAGTTCATGCAGGTAGATTTCAGTGGTCCGCAGGTTCTTGTGTCCGAGGACTTTTTGTGCTCGGTACGGGTCGTCAAAGTGCGTGGCCATGAAGTGGCGCAGGCTGTGCGCTGAAAAATGAGCAACCCCCGCCCGCGCGCAGAGGTTGCTCATGAAAAATTTGATTTTGTTACATGTTCTGGTGTACGCGGTCCCCGTTTTGGGGTCCGTGAAAACATACGTTTCCGCTCCGGTACGTTGTCCGTTCAGCCTTTCCAGCAGTTCGTACAGAGTTTCCGACATAGCAATCTTGCGCGGCTCGCTGTTGCCGCCTCTCCGTTTGCTGGTCCAGAGCGTCACCGTTCTGTGGGGGAGGTCAACGTCTTCCCATGCCATGTTACGGATTTCGGATATGCGGGCGGCAGTATGAAGCAGGCATACAAGAAAGTCCTTCTCGAAGCCTTCATCGGCTCTATTCATCAGCTTCGCTATATCAACGGATGGAGGAATATACTTTACCGTCTTTTTGACGGCATATGAATCTATCTGTTGGGGAGGATTCCCCTGAACAAGCCCTTCTTTGTTGGCCCATGCCCAGAGTGAAGACAGTTCCGTCTTATGTTTATTGGCTGTTTTTTTGCTTATGATCCGCGCAAGTTCATCAACGAATTTGTCTATGGCATGTTTTGTAATGCTTCTGAAAGATGTATCTCCTCCTGCAAAAGCAATGAACCTTCTATATGCGGTAGTCTTGTAAGACAACGTGTTCGGTTTCAGTCTGTTTTCACAGTAGAGAAGATGGCGCGTGCAGACATCACGCAAGGCCAAATCGGCGGGCTTCGGCGGAGAGGTCAATATCGTTTCCTCCCATGCCGTTGCCGCCCGCTTGCTTGTGAAGCCTGCTTTTCTGCCGATTCGTATGCCGTCCTGCCAAACGTCCGCCGCCCACCTGATTCCGCTTTTTGTCCTGTACTTCGATACAGCCATTGTAGCCCTCTGCCTTGATCGGCCCATCATACCAGTAGAAGCGCATGGAGCGCAGGTCGTACCCTGCGCCTACGCGCTCGTGCTTCCATCTCCGCCAAGAACGCCTGAAGGTTTCCTTGTTGACTCCAAGCCGTTTACACATTTCTTCGGCGTCTATCAGCAGAGTTTCCATAACTTCTTCTCCTTGTAACGGTGTAAATATTTTCAGTTTTGCACCGTCAGGTAGATTTCCGTTCCCAATTCGGCAACTTCGGGGATGGTGGCTTCCAGCCCTTCGGCGAGGCGTTCCACAACCGTGCAAAGATACCGCCACGGATAGCGGTTTGTGATGGCACCCGCGGCGTTCTTGCGGCGAACCGCCTTCCCGTACCAGACCGGGCATGTGGCCCGGACGTCCACGAGCAGGGTATGGG
>CAUHBW010000361.1 GCA_959604115.1 uncultured Bilophila sp.
GGGAGATTTCGCCGGTGAACGCGCCGGATTCGGCGGGGTACACGTCCTGCGCGCCGAGGAAGACGCCGGGAGCCCGGTCGAGCCCTTCCTTGGTGGCTTCCAGCGCGGTGAACGGCGCGAAAACGACGACGTCCCGGTTGTCGGGAGCGCCGCCGAGGATGGTGGCGAGGTCGTGCGCGGTGGAACGGGCTTCCGCGCGGGTCTTGTTCATTTTCCAGTTGGCGGCGACAAGGGTTCGCATGCTGTACTCCCGCAATCGTGGTTTGTTGGATGCGTCAGGACCATCGCTTCGAGGTCCAGAACATAGATGAGCGCGTCTTCTCCGGTATCCTGATAATACCCGCGCCGCTTGCCCGCCTTTTGGAATCCGAACGATTCGTACAGGCTGACGGCGGGCGCATTGCTGATCCGCACTTCAAGCACTGCTCTCAGTATGCCCGTTTCTTTGGCTTCCCGCAAGGCTGCCGCCATGAGGAGACGTCCGAAGCCGCGGCGTCGGCTGTCCGCGCGCACCGCGATATTGAGGATTTCCACTTCGTCCGGCGTGTGGTACACGGCGATGTACCCCGCAAGGCCGTTTTCGCCGTCGGTTTCGCGGATGCCGAAGGCGCGGAAGGTGCTTCCGGCGAACGCGTCGGCAAAGGCCCGCGCCGTCCACGGGAGAGCGAAACATTGACTTTCCAACCGGGCAAGCGCGGGGGCGTCGTCGACCGAAAGCCTGACGCAGCGGGCGTCTTTTTCAGGGTGGTTATGCAGCATACCGTTTCCGAACCGTTGGAGGGCGAGAGCCCGTTGATCGAATATGTGGACGAGACGGATCGTCCGCTTCTGCTCGCCGCTGCTGCGGCGGAGGGCCTCCCCCTGCGAAAAAAGATGGCGGGCGTCGTGTTGCGCGATGCCGAGGGCAGGGCGTTCGTACGGCGCGAGCCCGGCGTACGTCGGACATGGAGGCTTTCGGCCCTGACGTCCGTTCGTTCCGGCGAGGCGCGCGAGGAGGCGGCGGAACGCGCGCTGGCGGAATGGGGCGTTTCGGCGGAAGGGCTGACGGAACTCGCGACGTTCAGGCCGGAAGCGGTGTCTCTGACCCTGTTTGAAGCTCTTCTGCCGGAAGGGGCGCGGGAAAAGCTGGAGGGCACGCTTCTGGATCGAGACGAGCTGTGCGGGCTGGCGGCGGAGTTTCCCGAACTGTTCGCGGAGGAATGGCTGTGGGTCGTCCGCTCGGGATGTCTCTGGGAGACGCGTTCCCGCCTCAGCAGGCGATGAGCAGATCCTTGTACTTTGCGGGATCGTCCAGCGTGATGCCCGCGCCTCGCAGAACCGTGGTCAGCGGATCGTCGTCCACACGGACCGGAAGGCCGGTTTCCCGATTGACGCGCTCCGCGAATCCGCGCAGCAAGGCCCCGCCGCCGGTCAGCAGAATGCCCTGACGCATGATGTCCCCGCCGAGCTCGGGCGGCGTGTTCTCCAGAATGTCGAGGATCGCGGCGATCAGTTTTTCCACGATCGACTGGAAGGCTTCGCGGATATCGTCGTCGGTGAGGGTTATGGTCCTCGGACCGGCGGTCGTCAGATCCTTGCCGGTGACTTCGCATGCCAGCGGGACAGGAAGGGGAGCGACGGAGCCGAGCGCGATCTTGATGCGCTCGGCCATGTTTTCCCCGACGATGAGCTGGTGCTTTTCCTGAAGAAAGCGCTGTACGGAAGCGGTCAGGGCATCGCCCGCCAGCTTGAGCGAGCAGGAATCCGCCATGCTGCCGAGCGTGATCACGGCGATGTCGGTCGTTCCGCCGCCGATGTCCACGACCATGCTGCCCACGGGTTCGAGCACGGGCAGTCCCGCGCCCACGGCGGCGGCCACCGGTTCCTCAATGAGCTTGATGCTGTGGGCTCCGGCGGAGATGGCGGCTTCGGCCACGGCGCGACGCTCCACCTCCGTAATGTTCGTGGGCACGCAGATGACCACTTCGGGCTTCATGGGCCAGCCGCCGATGACTTTTTGCAGAAACGTGGCGATGAGGGCGCGCGCGGTGTCGAAATCGGCGATGACGCCGTCCCGGAGCGGGCGGATGGTGGAGATGCGCTGCGGCGTCTTCCCTATATACTGCTTGGCGTCCCGACCGATCGCAAGGATGTGTCCGCTGGCGTTGTCCACGGCGACGACGGAGGGCTCGTTGATGACGATGCCTTGGGACTGAACATGGACCAGCGTGTTCGCTGTTCCCAGATCGACCGCTATGTGTTTGCGAAACATGGAATCAGTCTTCCTCATTCAGAGGTGCCGACGGGGCCGTGTCCGGATCGTAGGCCATCGCGCCGTCCCTGTGTACCTTGGCGCGGGGCAGCAGGCTTTTGAGGCGGTGCCGGAGATAGAGCATTTCGAGATACTGGGCCAGACAGGTGACGGCGATTTTGGCGAACGTCCGCAGGTTCTGGGGAAGGGAGCGGGGATTCAGTCCGGCGAAACACAGAACGCCGCAGGTCACCTTGTTGAGCTGGACCGGCAGGCACATCACGGACTGAAAGTTGGGAACCCCGTCGATCTTGCCGAACAGGGGAGTGCTCGGAGAACCGTCGGAACCTTCGGCGTGCACGGGCACTTCGTTGCGGAAGACCCAGCTCACCAGACCGCCGCTGGCGAGCGGCAGTTCGGGCATGCCCTCTTCGGTGATGAGCAGGGGCGTGTTTTCGCCTTCCACCGTATAAGTGGCGTCGCCCTCCTGCGAGGTCGCGAACGCCACATATTCGAATTGGGTGCTTGCGGCCATCAGGCGCAGGAAGGCCGGGAGATAGTCCCGCCAGTGAGGAGCGCGCGCGCCGAGTTCGGAGAGCTGTTCCAACCGGCTGAAGTAGCGGCGCAGATCTTCGGCGTCACTGGCGAGCCCGGCGGAATGGACCTGTCGGGCGATGTGACGGGCGAAGCGGTGGAGAAGAAGCTGATCCTCTTCGGTGTAGGCCCTGGGACGCACGCTGTCCACGCACAGCGCCCCGCCCTCGGGGATGTGACAGCCCATGAACGCGGAGATGGCGCCTTCCTCTTCTTCATCATAATAGCCGAGAAAGGTGTGCCGCATATCCAGGTTGTTCACGATGACAGGCTGCTTGTGGCGCAGAATCCACCCCACGAGCCCCTTTCCGGGCGCGATGGTCACTTCC
This sequence comes from uncultured Bilophila sp., assembly GCA_959604115.1. Taxonomy (GTDB): domain Bacteria; phylum Desulfobacterota; class Desulfovibrionia; order Desulfovibrionales; family Desulfovibrionaceae; genus Bilophila. The sequence goes on from CAUHBW010000361.1 coordinate 3,154, forward strand.
TGCACGTTCGGTTCGTCGTCCGTGGAGGAGAGCGCCACCGTGTAGTTGCCGGACTGATCCGGCAGAAAGAGGACGGCGCTGTGCGCGTCGAACGTGGTTCTTACAAGAGCCAGAAGCGTGTTGTCATTGTCGTGAAGCGTTGCCATGAAAGTCCCTTTTTAGGGATAGGGTGTTGATATGAAAACGGAAAAATGTCGCTCCCCCTGCCCGGAGGGGTTGATTCCCCAGATAAACATGCCCTTTAACATATCAGGGGGAGGTTGCCCATGCAACCGCTTTTGCCGCAAAATTACACGGTCGGATTGAGAAGGGCCGAAAAAAGGCGAAGAGGGAGGCGATTTCTTTTTTTGTGTAACCATAGTGAAATCACAGTCAAAACGAAAGTGAATGAGAAAAAAGCGAAAAAAGTTCTAAAAAGTCGTTGACAGGGAGGGCCGAGAGGTGCATAACCCGTTCTCGCCGCTGCGGGATGGAACGTCTTGCGGAGCCGAGCCAGGCCGGAAGGGTTGAGCGAGGCGGGGCGAAAAGGTTTTTTGAAAAAAAAGACGAAAAAAGTTGTTGACAGCGAAAGGGAATCGGGATAAGTTCTCGCTCCTGCGCCGGGGAGAAAAGCTCCTCGGGCCGCTCCGAAAAAAACTTTCGGAACTTG
>CAUHBW010000362.1 GCA_959604115.1 uncultured Bilophila sp.
GCTCGGCGCAATGAAGGCGTCCATCATTATAGAATTTTTAATATATGTCAGGGTATCTTTTCGTCAAAAGAAAGATACCATGACAAATATGCCGTTCTTGTCTAACTGGGGCTTACGAGTTCGTTGCAAGGAGGAAGCATGAAGACATCACGAAAAGATCTCATGACGGGCGCGTGCGTCATTGCCTGTCGCTACCCGGAACTCTCGCTTGAAGACGCCGTGGGAGACGCACAGCAACTCGCGGAAAGACTCCGGTTCTACAATATTGAAGACCAGCAGGAGGAAGAGTCCGTCTTTACTGCGGCGTGCTGGTTCATCGGTGCGGACAGAGAGCTTGCGCCTCAGGAGGCGATTGAAAAGGCCCTGCGGTTATGGGACGCCGTGGGAACATGACGAAACAGGCCGGGGAACCGCTGGTTCCCCGGCCTGTTGCAAAGAAAAAAAGAAAAACGGGCCGACAGTTGCCTGCCAGCCCGTTGTTTGCTTGATGGTGCCGAAGGGGAGATTTGAACTCCCACGGGGGAACCCCCACTAGACCCTGAACCTAGCGTGTCTACCAATTCCACCACTTCGGCGCGAAAAGACTTCTAGCGAAAACGGAGACGCTTGGCAAGAGAAAATCGGGGATTTTCGAAAGAAAAAACGACTGCGCCGCAAATGACGCCGGAACGTAGCCCTCCCGCCGCTCCGGACGCGGGCCGGAGCCCGGGAAAACGGACCGGCGCGTCAGGCCCCCGGCGCGCGGTTCAGGCTCTCGGGGCCTCGCCGGTGATCTTGGGGAAGAGAATGTTGTTTTCCAGATGATAGTGCTGGAGAGTGTCGCCCTCAAGTTCGACGAGCTTTCTGTACAGCTCCCGGAACGTATCGCACCCGTCGCAGGGCACGCTGTAGTCGTTGGTCGCGTGCCGGAGCTGCTTGAGAAGGCTCCCGGCGGCTTCGTGCTCCTCTTCGAGGATATGCACCAGCGCCAGACAGTTTTCCCGCTCCCCGTTGGCGACGGCGGGGAACAGTTCGGTTTCCTCGCGGATCAGGTGCGGTTCCATCTCATGGGCAAGCTGTCCGTACAGCTTGTACACGTCGTACAGTTCGGGATGTCTGCCGCCGTGCGCCTTGAGCACGTCCGTCAGCAGGCCGTGGGTTTCCGGGAGCGCCTTCCACAGATAGCTGTGGTGACGGGTCAGGATATATTCCACCAGCCGCTCCGCGCTCATGTCCGGGAACGGCTCCGCCGGAGCTTCCGCGCGCTCGGCCAGATCGTCCAGCGCGCGGTAGATCTTTTCGTCCACGAGACGCTGTTCCTCGATGACGTCGCCGAGCAGACGCTTGCCGCCGCAGCAAAAGTCGATGCCCGCAGAGCGGAACACTTCGGAAGACAAGGGGAAAGAAACCACGATTTCGCCCACGGCGCGTTTGTTCCAGTTGTTCTGCATACCCAAAACCTCCTGTTTTGATACGGGGATCGTAGCATCCCGAAAAGGAAAAAGCTTTGAGTATCAGGAAACTCACGCGTTCCGCGTCCCGAGGGAAAGATGCGCCTGCGTCAACGCCCCGAATGCGGGAAACGGACGCAGCGGGGCGTCCCGAGCGGAACACGCCCGGCGTCCGGAACACGGCGGACCGAAGTCCGCGCGCGGACGCCGGGACGGAGCCACGCTCCCATGCCGCGCGGGGGGGCGCAAAAAAAGGCGGCCGAAGCCGCCTTGTCGTTGCGCGAAGCGGTTACGCCTTCACCTGCTTGATGACCGAGGTCAGGCTGGACACGAGGCCGGAAATGTTCGCCAGATCGGTGGGCAGGATCATGGTGTTGCTCTCCTTGGCGAGCTTGCCGAACTGATCGATGTAGTTCTCGGCGATCCGCAGGTTTGCCGCCTGCGTGCCGCCGGGCTTGTCCATTTCGTCCGCGACCAGCCGCAGGCCGTCGGCGGTGGCCTGCGCGACGGCGCGGATGAGGACCGCGTCGCCTTCGGCCTGATTCTTCATGGCCTGAAGCTTGCCTTCGGATTCCGCGATCGCCGCGGCCTTGGAGCCCTCGGCCATGTTGATCCGGGCCTGCATCTCGCCTTCCGACTGCGCGATGAGAGCGCGCTTTTCGCGTTCGGCGCGCATCTGCTTTTCCATCGCCTGCATGACCCCGGAGGGCGGCGTGATGTCGCGGATTTCATAGCGCAGCACCTTGATGCCCCACGGCGCGGTGGCGAGGTCGAGCGCGGAAACGACTTCCTGATTGATGGTATTGCGCTCCTCGAAGGTGCGGTCCAGCTCCAACTTGCCGATGGCCGAACGCAGGGCCGTCTGCGCGAGCTGCACCGAGCCGAACATATAGTCGCTGATGCCGTAGGCCGACTTTTCCGGGTTGACGACCTGAAGATACAGCACGCCGTCGATGTCCACGCTCACGTTGTCCTTGGTGATGCAGGTCTGCTTGGGCACGTCCAGCACGTCTTCCTTGAGGGAACGGCGGTAGGCCACAGAGTCGATGAACGGGATCAGGATATGGAATCCCGCGAACAGGACGGCATGGAACTTGCCGAGCCGTTCGACGACCACGGCCTGCTGGTTGGGCACCACGAGGGCCGTCTTGAACAGGATGAAAACGATCAGCAGAACCAGAACGATCAGGACGCTCAGCGACGAGCCGAGCAGACTGTACGGATCAAACATAGCCTCTCCTCACGAGTTGGGATTGCCGGGGACGTCGTCCCCGCAAAGCGCCACTTCCAACGTCAGTTCGTCGTCGGGAACATGCCCGAGCACGCGCACCCGCGCCCCTTCCGCCACGGGCATGGGGGCCACAGCCCTCCAGAAACTGCCGCCCACCGCGATTTCGCCCACCCCGCCCTGCGGAATGGGACGGGTCACGACCGCGAGCTTCCCGGCGTGCAGGCTCGGCAACCCTTCGGACGCCTTGTCGGACGAAAGCTGCGCCCTCCCCCGGAAGGTGCGGACGAGCAGACGCCGCAGCGACACCAGAAAGGCCACGGACGCCACGCCGAAGACAAGCACCTCGACGGCGATGTCGTCCACGAACAACGCCGTCACTCCCGCCGCCCATGCGCCGAGGCCGAAAAAGAACATGACGAACAGAGGGGACGCCAGTTCCACCGCGAACAGAACCGTCCCCACGATAAACCAGATGCCGGCGACAGACATGGCTCTCTCCTTATGAATGCGACGCCTCTACAGCGGACGCCCCTTGAAACGCTTCACGTTCCGCAGAAGCATGCCGCCGAAGCGCACGGTCTTCGGCAGCCGCCCGCGCCGCCTCGCGGCGGGACGGATCGGTCCGCGTCCCGCATTCCAGCGTTTCGACGCCGAAAGGCTTTACTCGGGCATGGGAAGCGGCGTGCCGACGCCGTACCCGGTGACGACCGCCTCGGCGACGAGCGTACCGGCGGCGTCGGTCACACGGACCTCATACGTGGAAAGGAGCTTTCCGGAACGGAGCACACGGGCTTCGGCGCGCAGGGGCCCCCGGCGTCCGGGAACCAGATAGGAAATCGACGTCTGGACGTTCGTGCAGTACAGGCCGTTCGCGTTGGAAAGCGAGGCGAAGGCTACGTCCACCAGCGTATAGATCGCGACGCCGTGCGCGGTGCCCATGCCGTTGCGGTGGCGCGCCTCCAGCGGCATCTCGGCGACGCCGCGCCCTTTCTCAAGCTCCACGATTTCGATCCCGAAATGCTCCGCCAAGGGATCGAACCGCCCGAAATGCGCCTTGACGGCCTCCAGATTCATCATCC
>CAUHBW010000363.1 GCA_959604115.1 uncultured Bilophila sp.
TCCAGCGACTTGACGTTGCGGACGAGGACCAGTTCGGTCCACGGGAAATCGCCTTCCACCCCGCAGGAGGGACGTTCGCGCCGGATGAAGGCCGTGGAGCGGTTGCCGTTGCGGAGCACGTATTCCACGCAGACGGGGCCGGGGAGTGCTTCCTTCGGAATGTCCGCCAGATGCGAGGAGGTGGCGAAGGAGAGCAGCACCTCGTCTTCCGAGGCTTCGGGGCGTTCGGTGTCGGTGAGGCGGTAGTAGTCGTCGGACAGGCCGACGGGTTCCCGGGAGAGCGGGGGCAGGGTTGAGTTCTTGTCGTCGATGAGGCACAGGCCCGCGACGTCGTTGTCGAGGATGCCCCAGAAGACGCGCTCGCTCTCGCGTTCGAGGACGCGCTCGCGTACGGTCCTGCCGTTGTCCATGACCATGCCGTAGGTGCTGAACAGCACCATGCCGATGACGGCGGTGAGGGTCATGGCGATGAGCAGTTCCACCAGCGTGAACCCGCCGTTATTGCGGAATGACGTATTCAAGCAGCAACTCCCGGTACGTCGTCCCGTGGCTTTCCACGAGCCGGAATTCAAGGCGCTTGCCTTCCATGCTTTGCAGGGAGACGAGTTTCGAGTGCCATTCCACATCAGGGTATTCGGGCGAAAGGGTGCCCCATTGGTCGAGGCTGTCCGGGTCCTGCCGGATCATCTGGATCATCTTGCCGCGCCCGGCGCGGAGCACGCCGTCTTCCCAGCCCGTTTCGGCGAGCTGCGACAGACTGTCGCCGCTGACCCGGACCGCGAGCAGGGCCACCGTGCTCAGGATGGCGAGCGCGATGAGCACTTCCAGCAGGGTGAACCCCCGGGCGTTCATCTCCCGCCCCCGGAAAGGGACAGGGCCATGTCCATGTCGAGCAGGTTCTTGGCGTTGCGGCGGAGCGTCAGATTTTCCACGCGGAGGCCGGGATGCGACTCCAGCGCGTGGAGCCACTGTACGCCCTGCTTCAGATAGACGTTGGTCATGCGCATCTCGATGCGTTCCGCGCCGTCCGCGTCGTTGCGGGCTCCGGGGCGGAGCGCCTCGATGTTCCGGGACAGGGACAGGCGGTCAGCTTCTCTGTTCACGAGGCCGAACAGGGAACGGCCCTTGGCGTCGGATCGCGTCTCGGGCGACTTGGACAACCGCGCGTAGTCGTCGGCGAGAAGTTGCAGGGACGCATGGCGCTGGCGGGCGCGTTCGGCGCGGGAGGCGTTGTCCGTCCGGTAGTCGAACACGGGCAGGATCACCCATTGCGTGACGCCGAGCGCGAGGATTCCGCCGAGGCCGAGGAGCAGGGCGCGGGTGTTCATGACTGTCCTCCTTCGAGTGCGAGTTCGATCTCGAAGATCACGGCTCCCGCCGGAGTCCCGGGTTCGGGCTTTCCGGTACGGTTGGCCGCGCTGAGGATTTTGGCCTCGCGGACGCCGGGGAGCGCCGCCAGCGCGTCGCGCACGGCGTTGACCTGTTCGTACCCGGCGGCGGTGCCGCTGAGCCCGCAGCGCCGCGCGTCGAGGCTCAGGCGATCGATGCGGACGTTCATGGTGCCGGGAATGGCGGCGTGCATGCCTTCCAGCAGGTGCAGAACCGGGAAGGCCGCGTCGTCCGCCGCGCCGCCGCGCAGGGTGCCGATGCGGTTCCTGAGGATGCTTTCCATCTGCACGGGATTGAACGAGCCGCGCGCGTCGGGCACGGCCTTGCGGAACACCGCGCGGGCGGCCTCTTCGTGGCGCAGAGCCTGCCGGTGGTCGGCATACCCCTCCGCCCAGACGGAGCCGAGATAGGCCAGCCCCACGCACAGGACGCCGCAGGCGGCCTTGAGCATCCGTTTTCCCCGCGTCCCGGACAGGCCGGAAGCGGCGGCGCGGGGACGGTGGAACGACGGGTACGCGGGCTGCCGCCACCACGCCGGGGACGGCATGGCCGCGACGCACAGGGCCAGCAGGCGATCGGGATCGGTTTCCCCGAGGCGTGCGGCCTGACCGGCGAGGGTGCCGTCCTGCCCCGGCACGGCGACGGGCAACTCGAAGATATCCGAAAAAAGGGCCGCCGCGCCGTTCCGCAGAAAGGCTTCGCCGTACACGGAGAGCCGTTCCGGGGAGAAGGGCAGTCCTTCCAGCACGAGCGCGGTTTCCCGCCGGAGCCGCAGGGCGAGTTCCCGCAGCGCGGGAGAGGCGTCCCCGTTCGGGGAAGGGCCGAGGCCCGGCGCGTCGCCTTCGGGCGTCCAGCCGCCGGGGATGGAGCGGATGCGGCGCACGGTGTTCCCGTCCAGCACCGCCGCGACGGTCGTATCGCGCCGGACGTGCAGGAGCAGGGAAACGCCGGTTTGCTTGGGCAGGCCGCCGAGCAGGGGAAAGGGATCGACGGTGACGAGGCAGGGGAACAGACCCTCGACCTCGAAGGCGTCGAGCCAGAACGAGCGGTCTTCCTTGCGCAGGGACACGCTGATCGCCTGCACGCCCTTGGCCGGACCCGAGGCCGGAGCCGGACCGGCGAGACAGACGCGGTGTTCCAGTATGGAGGCGTCGAAGGGAAATTCGGTTTCGAGCAGCAGGGACAGGGCTTGCTCCACCTTGGCCCGGGCGCGGAAGGGGAAGACCCAGTCCCGGAACAGCGCGGCGTCGGCGGACAGGCAGACGCGCACGTCGTCCGGACGTTTCAGGCCCGCCGCGCGCAGTCCGTCGAGCAGCGAGCGCAGGCCCGAGGCTACCGCTTCGGGCGAGAGGTCCGCGCAGAGCGCGCGGTGCAGCCACGGCACCTCACGGCTTTTCATGCCGAGACGGCACAGCGCGCCCGTGAGTTCGGTCCCGGACTGGAGGATGATGAGACTGTCCTTGGTGATCATGGGGCGCTCCGGTCAGGGCTGCACGTCGAGGGAGGGGCGGCGGAAGGTGTCGCTGAGGCGCAGCCGGACTTCGCCGCTGTTCCTGAAGGACCGGAGGGTCCGCTCCGGCACGAGTTCCTGCCGGAGCTGGTCCGGCGGGATGCGCAGAACGGCCTGCATGTCCATGCGGCTGGCTGGCAGGTCTTTGGGAACGAACGTCACCTGCCCCTGCGCCGCGCAGGCGATGACGGGACTGCGGAGTTCGAGCTGCCGGAGGTTGAGGCGATCCTTTTTCCAGCCGGTTTCGAGCTTGCCGTCGAGCTTGTCCAGTCGGGACGTCTTGAGCATGGGCAGCCCGAGGTCGATTACGCCCCCGCGCAGGGTCAGTTCAAGGGTGCCGTCGCTCAGGGCGGGCACGGGGCGTCCGTTCTGGAGAGGCAGGGTCAGCGCGGCGTTGCCGCTCAGCTTGCCGCTCCGCAGCTGTACGAGTCCCTTGGGAGGGACGAAGGGCCGGAGCAACGGCTCCGCGAGCGCGCCGTCCAGCGAGGCGGAGACGTCGAGGCGGTCCGGACTCATGAGGGCGGAGGGAACCGCCGTGGCGGTCAGTCCGCCGCCCGCCACGTCTGCGGCGAGCCTCGCCCCGAGCGGAAAGAGGGTCAGCCCGGCCCGGACGTTGCGGAAGGCCAGCGGTTCTGCGGCGTTGCGGGGGAGCACGGCGAGCGTGTCCACCTCCAGCGCGGGCGGAAGGAAGGACAGGCGCGGGCGGCTCATGGTCACCGTGACGCCGGGAAGTTTTTCGCACCACCGGCGCAGACGCACTTCGCCGAATTCGCGCGCGTACAGCATGCCGAGGAAGAGGCCGTAGAGCGTCAGCCCGAACAGCAGGTACAGCC
>CAUHBW010000364.1 GCA_959604115.1 uncultured Bilophila sp.
AGAGAACCTATCAAAATTATATAACTGTGAATACGTCGATTTAAAACATGATAAACAAAATAAATATGATAAAAATGCAATATTAGTTATATCAGCCGCAGGATCAATAGGGTACATTCCAAAAGATCAATCAAAGAAAATAAATGAATTGATATCATCTGATTATAACTATACAGCTATAGCAACTATATTTGGTGGGAATGAAGATAAAAATTTTGGAGCGGTAATAAATTTAAAATTTACACCAAAAGGAAAACTATTTAAACACGAAAGACTAGACACAAATTTCCATTACCTTCGAGGAAAACATAGCGACGGAAATACATTCAAAAACATTGGAGAATCAGTGTCAAGATATGCTGTTATAAAATTAGAAATAAAAGAATCCGATAAAATATATATATCTAATTCAAAAGGTATTATATTTGGGAAACTTAATAAATGTCCAAGAACAGATAAGATAATAACCAATCTTTGTCTTGGGTACAGGTATAAAGCAAAAATATCACGTAATGATGTAGTAAAAGAAATATTTGTTGTTTTTGATGTTCCAATGGACACCTCTAATTTCTAAACAAATATTTCCATCGTTGATCCCCAAAATATTCAATTGACATTCCCCCGTTTTTGTGGCGTTGTCTGTCCACGGTGCTCGAAAAACACCCCATGGCGGACAACGCCACCCGACAGATTGGCGCTTCTTTGTGCCCTTTTCCCAAAGTCAAGACTTCTCTTGGCTGTGTTTTGGGCTATAATTGCATCTTGATGCCGGGTGTGCCCGATATGTCCAAGGTTTCGGCCTAAAGGCGGGCAGCAGCTCCATGGGCTGTTTTCGACACCCGGCATTTTCTATTGGGGAAAATGCTTTGTGAACTCTCGAAAAGTTCCCATGGAGGCATTATGACCACTGCTCTCTGCTTCAACGATTTCACCTTCTCCCCCGTCACCCGCGACAATCAGCCTTGGTTCAAGTCCTCAGAGCTTGCCCGTGCTCTCGGCTACAAGCGAGAGGACATCCTCAGCAAGTTGTATCGCAAGAATGCCGACGAATTTACGTCTGACATGACGCAAATCGTTGAAAACATCGCAGAACACCGAAACGGTGTTCCCGGGAATTTGAGCGATGGCCGCGCCCGCATCTTCTCCCTTCGCGGCTGCTACGCCCTCGCCATGTTCGCCCGCACGCCCGTCGCCAAGGCGTTCCGCAAGTGGTGCCTCGACGTCATTGAGCTGTACGGCGACAGGGTGCCCGTTGAACGCCCCATTTCCCTCACCCCTTCCACGCCTGACGACCGAAAGCCCCTGCGCGATATGGTCAACGTCTGGGCAAGGCTCTCCGGCGTGCACCCTTCCAACCTGTGGCCGCAGGTGCGCGCCCGCTTCCAGCTTGGCCGCATCGACGACCTGCCCACCAATTGGCTCCCAGATGCCCTAGCATGGGTGCAAAGCAAAATTGACGAATTGAACCGGAAGCCGGTTGAAACGATAGCGGCACTCCCCGCCGCCGAACCGCTGTTTGATGAAGCCCCGCTGCTCGAACTGGCTGAAGACATCCGCCGCGCCCAACAGACCTACCGCCGTAGCTATCAGCTTTTTTGGGGCCGGCTCTACCAGCTTGGTGCCCCTGTTCTTGTCCAGCTTGAACAGCGGGCCGCAGGGCAGGGAACGGCGCCCTTCTCGGATATGACCATCCACGGGCAATTTGACAGGTTCCTTTCGGAGCGCCTGCTCGAAAGCCTCTCCTCGCTTGCCGAACCGCTTCCCGACAGACACAACCCGGCAATGCTCCTGCTGGCCTGCGCCCGCGCCATGAGCGCACGCTGATTCCCGTTGGCATCCGAAACATGATCCTGTATTCTGTACCCAACGGAGGGAATCCCCCATGTTGCTGTTCGACGACGGAAAGAAGCTCGAAAAGGCCGTAGGCGAAGAAGCCGCCCGTGCCATCATAGAAACGCTGGAAAAATACGACGAGAACCAAAAAAACGCGGCCGCCACCAAGGGTGACCTGCGCGAAACCGAATTGCGCCTCCAGAAGGAGATGAAGGAAATGGAACTTCGCCTGCTCAAATGGCAGATAGGCGGTTGGGTCGCCCTTGCCGCCATCATGGCCAAGGGGTTCGGCTGGCTTGGCTTCTAATATTTCCACCATCTTGTACCACAGGGCCGGGAACCGAAAAGGAACCCGGCCCTTTCCATCCGCAAAAATCGCTATGCCGTTGTCAAAGAAGGCTCACCGGTTCGCGGCGGCCTGCGCCTCATCGGCGCGCTTGGCGGCGTTGGCGCGGATAACCGCTTCCACGGCGCGCACCTTTCGCCATATGCCGGGCGTCAGCTCGATGCCGAACGTTTCCGCCAGCAGGGCCAGCGCGTTGTAATCGAACCCGACGGGGGTGCCCATGCCGCCTATGCGGAGCTGCGTCGCTCCGGCCTGCAAAAGTTCCCATGCCTCGGCGTTCTCCGGCATGAGATCGGGGCACCGCCCTTCACAACCCGCGCAGTCCGGTTCCTGCCTCTTCTGGCGGGCGGCTTCCCGGCACGTCCCGCAGAACGCCGCGCCGTCGCCGGAAAGCCACTCCCAGACCGCCGCTAGTTTTTTTCCTCTTCCTTCACGCCGAAGGTTTCGCCAACGATGGCCTTGTGCAGGGCGAGGATGTCGGGGAAAGGCAATTCGTCCGTCTGGGCCGTATCGAACCCGGCGGCGGTGAACACCGCGTCCATGCCCTCGGAAATCGAATAGCCGCCGCCCATGAGGTCGAAGCCCTGCGCCTTGAGCGCCTTGATGTCCTTGCCCCTGAGCGGGTTCACGGTGAAGTTCTGGCCGGAGAGGGTAACGGTACGCATGATGTTTTTCCTTTTTGTGCTGAGGATTAGTAGGAGGCCACATCGTTGACGACGGTGGCGATGATGCAGGCGTTGGCCGCCGCATCGTTGAAGTAGGCGACGAACGGATATTCGGCCTTGACTCCGGTGGGACCGTCCACGGTGGGGCCCTGAAACTGCATCTGCACTTCGGGCAGCTTGAAAGAGAGCTTGTTGCCTTCGTCGATGCTCCACCCGAGCTCAAGGCTCAGTTCCGTGTTGCCCTTCGCCTTGTTCAGCATGACAAGGCCGGTAAACAGAGCCGTCATGCTGCCGGTGACGGACATGATGCCTTCGGGAATGTCATAGAGCTTGCCGCCGGAGCCAATCGTGCGGACGGACGTGTCCAGCCCGTTGTCGATGGTCAGGCTGAAATCCGTGACGGTCGCCACCTCCACCCCATCACTTTTGAGGGATGCCTGAAAGTTGCTGAACCGCTTCATGACGACGGATTCGGCGGAGGCGTTGTAGTCCGTCTCCGAATAATCGACGTCCCGCCCGGTAACGTTGACCGTGGCGGTCAACTCCCCGTCTCCGCCCGCCTGCATCGCTATGGAGGACACCTTGCAGCCGGTGAATTTCCCAAACGTAGCCGTACTGGTTCCGTACCGGGACTGAATGATGGCGGACGGAGCCTCGTCACCCGGCTTGAACACGTGCGTGTACGGCGCGGCGGCGGGATCGCCGGTTCCGGTGCTGGTCGGCGTTCCCAAAAGAAGTTTCAACCAGTACGGAAACGCGCGGGCGTCCACGGGCACGGCCAGCGATCCGGTCACTTCCGTATTGCCGTCATAGGGCTCCACGGGGTCACGCCGCCCGCTCAGCGTAGCCGAGCTGGTCTTCGCCCGGGAAACGTTC
>CAUHBW010000365.1 GCA_959604115.1 uncultured Bilophila sp.
CAGGTTGACAAGAAAAGCACGAACGGCCATATTGGCCTTACCAATTCACCGCACAAGGAACGCCTCATGCCCAAGATCGAAGCCTCCCAGACCGCCGCGCCCCCCCGCCGGAGCTACCAGAAGCTCTCGGAGCGTCTCCAGCGGTTCATGGCCGAAGGGAAATTCCGCGACGGCGACAGGCTGCCCCCGGAACGCGCGCTCGCCGAGTCCTTCGGCGTTTCCCGCAGCAGCGTCCGCGAAGCCATCCGCACGCTGGCGGAAAAGGGCCTTCTCGAAAGCCGCCACGGCGACGGCACCTACGTCCGGGTGCCGGACATGGAGCCGCTGCGCGACGCCATCATCGAAGCCGTGCATTCCGAGGGCATGCTGTTCGACGAAGTGACCGAATACCGCCGCATCGTGGAACCCGCCATCGCCGAACTCGCCGCCCTCCGGCGCACCCCCGAACAGCTCGACCGGCTCAAGATCATCGCCTGCGACCAGCAGCGGCGCGTTCTCCTCGGCGAGGACGACGGCGATCTCGACGCACGGTTCCATCACCAGCTCGCCGAATGCGCGGGCAACCGGCTCCTCGCCGAAACCGTCGCCCGGCTCAACGCCCTCTACGCCGGAGGGCGCACGCCCGACCTGCGCGACGCGGCGTGGCGGCGGTTCTCCGTATCCTCCCATCTGCGGATCATCGACGCGCTCGAACGCCGGTCGCCCGAAGAGGCCCGCAAGGCCGCCGAAGACCACATCGACCACGTCGTCCAAAAACACCTTTTCGCCACTGCGAGGGATTAAATGCTGCTTTCCATTCTCGTCTACTGCGTTCTCGGAGCCGTCGCGGGCGTCCTCGCCGGGCTGCTCGGCGTGGGCGGGGGCATCGTCATCGTGCCCATGCTCGTGTTCGCGTTCAAATGGCAGGGGGTTCCGCAGGATCTCATCATGCTCATGGCCCTCGGCACCTCGATGGGCAGCATCGTGTTCACCTCCATCTCCAGCTCGCTCGCCCACAGCCGCAACAAGAACGTCAACTGGGGCGTCGTGCGGTCCATCGCCCCCGGCATCGTGGCGGGCACGTTCTGCGGGTCGTTCGTGGCGTCCCACCTGCCCACGCGCTTCCTCCAGCTCTTCTTCGTGGCCTTCCTCGCCTTCGTGGTTTCGCAGATGCTCAGCGGCAGGAAGCCCAAGCCCTCGCGCCACCTTCCCGGCGCGGCGGGCATGAGCGCGGCGGGCGGCGTCATCGGCGTGGTGTCGAGCCTCGTGGGCATCGGCGGAGGCACGCTCTCCGTCCCCTTCCTGCTCTGGAACAACGTGGACATGCGCAAGGCCATCGGCACCTCCGCCGCCATCGGCTTCCCCATCGCCGCCGCGGGCTGCCTCGGCTACCTGATCAACGGCTGGAGCGATCCCCGGCTGCTGCCCTACTCGCTCGGCTACCTCTACCTGCCCGCGCTCCTCGGCATCGTGGCGGTGAGCATGTTCACCGCGCCCCTCGGCGCGCGGCTGGCCCAGACCCTGCCCGTCCCCAAGCTCAAGAAGTGCTTCGCCGTCCTGCTCATCGTCGTGGGCGTGCGGATGCTCGTCAACGCCCTGTAGGCGGAAACCAAACCAGAGAGGAACGTGTCATGAAGAGTCCTACCGACGTCATCAGCGGAATCGTCCTGCTCGGCCTGTGCGGGATCGGGGCATGGAGCGTGAGCACCCTTCCCGAAGCGGGGATGGAGCAGCTCGGCCCCGGAGCCTTCCCCAAAATGATCCTCGTCCTGCTCGCCATCCTGAGCCTCGTCCTGCTCGCGCAGGGATTCCGCAGGGCCCCGTCGAAGCCCTACTGGCCCGAAGCCGGGGTCTTCAAGAAAATCCTCCTCTTCGTCGGCCTGTTCTACCTCTACCTGATCACCCTCACCGGACTCGGCGACCTGTTCGCCAACATGGACAACCCGCCCTTCACCGCCAACGGCGCGTTCAGCATCAGCACCGCGCTGTTCCTGCTCATCGCGCTGCCGCTGCTCGGACGGCGCAAGATTGTGGAAATCGTGGCCGTGGCGGGCATCACCACGGGCGTGCTGGTGGGCGTCTTCGCCGGATTCTTCCAGGTCCTGCTGCCCTGACGGCCCGTCCGCGGGACGGATCTCCCAACTGGCTGCAACGGCACGGCAACGGGCCGCAAGCAGATACAAAAGCCATCTGTTTCGGAGGGGATATGTTCGCGAATATTCTTGACGGCATCATGAACGCCGTTTCAATGGGCTCCCTGCTCGCCAACCTCATGGGCGTGGTCCTCGGGATCATCTTCGGCGCGCTGCCCGGCCTGACCGCCGCGATGGGCGTGGCCCTGCTCATCCCGCTGACCTTCGGCATGCCGCCCGTGGAGGCGTTTTCCGCCCTGCTCGGCATGTACGTGGGAGCCATCTACGGCGGGTGCATCACCGCCATCCTCGTCGGCACGCCCGGCACCGTCTCCGCCGCCGCCACCATGCTCGAAGGCCCGGCCCTGACCGCGCGCGGCGAGTCCCGGCGGGCGCTGGACATGGCGACGTGGGCTTCCTTCATCGGCGGCACGCTCAGCGCGCTCGCGCTCGTCTCCGTGGCCCCGCTGCTCGCCAGAGCCGCCATGACCTTCGGCGCGCCGGAATATTTCGCGGTCGCCGTGTTCGGCCTCACCGTGGTGGCCTCGCTCTCGTCCGGGCATGTGGTCAAGGGGCTCATCGCCGCGCTGGTCGGCCTGTTCCTCGCCACCATCGGCATCGACCCCGTGACCGGCGACATGCGCAACACCTTCGACAACCCCAACCTGTTCAACGGGCTGTCTCTGGTGCCCGTGCTGGTGGGCCTGTTCGCGGTGTCGCAGGTGCTCGTGACCGTCGAGGACGTCATCCGGGGCGTGTCGCTCAAGGAAGGCACCGTGTCGAAGCGCGGCCTCTCGCTCAAGGATCTCACCTCCAACGCCGTCAACTTCGTCCGCTCGTCCGTCTTCGGAACGCTCATCGGGATCATCCCGGCGACGGGCGTCTCGGCGGCCTCCTTCCTCGCCTACTCGGAAGCGAAGCGTTTCTCCAAGACCCCGGAAATGTACGGCAAGGGCTGCCTCGAAGGCATCGCCGCCACCGAATCCTCCAACAACGCGGTGTGCGGCGGCGCGCTCATCCCCCTGCTCACCCTCGGGGTGCCCGGCGACATCATCACCGCCATCATGCTCGGCGCGCTCATGATTCAGGGCCTCACCCCCGGCCCCCTGCTGTTCGTGGAACACCCGGTGACGGTGTACGGCATCTTCGCCGCCTTCATCATCGCCAACGCCCTGATGCTGGTCTGCGGGCTCATCGCGGTGCGCGGCGCGGGCAAGATCATCGCCATCCCCGGCGCGGTCCTCATGCCCATCGTGATCACCCTGTGCGTGGTCGGCGGCTACGCGGTGAACAACTCCACCTTCGACCTGCTCGTCGTCGCCATCTTCGGCACGGTCGGCTATCTGATGATCAAGTGCGACTTCCCCCAGCCGCCCCTGCTGCTCGCCATGATCCTCGAACCCATCGCGGAGGCCAACTTCCGCCGCGCCCTGAGCATCTCCCAGA
This sequence comes from uncultured Bilophila sp., assembly GCA_959604115.1. GTDB lineage: Bacteria > Desulfobacterota > Desulfovibrionia > Desulfovibrionales > Desulfovibrionaceae > Bilophila. The sequence goes on from CAUHBW010000365.1 coordinate 3,558, forward strand.
ACGACTACAGCATCTTCTACACGAGCCCGGTGGCCTGCATCATCCTCGGCGTCAGCCTGCTCGTGCTGCTCAAGCCCTTCTTCGACGACTTCCGCGCAAGCCGCAAGGCCGCCGCGTAACCCCAAAGGAGCCCGAAAATGGAACTCGCGCTGTG
>CAUHBW010000366.1 GCA_959604115.1 uncultured Bilophila sp.
CTCCCAATCTTCATCATTCGCCCATCAATCTATTCGGCCTTCTTGCCGAACCACTTTTCGTTGATCTGGTCTTCGATGCCCTTTTCCCGAACGGCCCTGATCCCGGCGTTGAGCTTTTCGGCCAGCTCCTTGTCGTTCTTGCGGAGCGCGAAGCCGTAGAATTCGGGATCGCCGGTGACGAGGCCGATGTGGAACTTGTCGCGGTACTCTTCCTTGGTGTTGGCGTAGTACTTGGCGACCGGGTCATCGCACATCACCGCGTCGAGATTGCCCTTGGCGAGGTCTTCAAAGGCAAGCCCCACTTCGTCGTAGGTCTTCACGATCATCTTGATCTTGGAGGCGGGAATGGTCTGCACCATCGCGGACGTGCCGATCTGGCCGCCGACCTTCTTCCCGGCGAGTTCTTCAAGACTCTTGATTTCCTTGCCGAGCGGAAGAACCACGGCCTGATGCAGTTCATAGTAGGGATCGGTGAACAGCATGGCCTTCTTGCGCTTGTCGGTGATGCTCACGGACGCGGCGATCACGTCCACCTGATTCGAGGCGAGCGCGGCGAAAATGCCGTCCCACGCGATGTTCTTGACCTGCACGTCAAAACCGGCTTCCTTGCCCACGGCCTTGATGTAGTCGATGGAGAACCCGACGATCTCCTTGTCCTTGTTCAGCATTTCATTCGGGGGGAACGTGGGGTCGGACGCCACGACGAGGGGTTTTTCCGCAAACGCGACCGACGCGCACAGCAGCAGGGACAGCAAAGAGACGCTCAGAATACGAAACATGGTTTCCTCCAAAGTTACACTGTCATGGCCCGCCGTACGGCCTCTCCGGCGACGCGGCGGGACGTTCCTTCAACGATGAGAAGGCAGTCCTACCATTTTTTGAGAAAAATGTAACCCGGTCCGCCTCCCTGCCGTATCTTCCGCGCAAAACCTCCCGCTCAGGGCCGAATCTTCCGTTTTTCCGCCGCAGGCCGATACGCCGTCCTCCGCCTTGGACGGACTTTCTCAGCACGGTTGCAAGTCGCGCTCCATTCATCTATCGTTTCGCCCCTATTCGCTTCTTTTCGAGGGTATACGCATGGCTCATACGATTTATCTCGTCGGCGCACGCGCGGCGGGAAAGACGACCTTCGGCGGCGCGTTGGCGCGGCGGCTCGGATGCAACTATGTCGATACGGATATTTATCTGCTGGAAACCACAGGCGAAACCGTCGCGGACATCGTGGCCCGCGAAGGCTGGGAAGGCTTCCGCAAACGGGAAGGCGACGTCCTGCGCGCGGTCACGGCTCCCGGCACGGTGATCGCCACCGGCGGCGGCATGGTGCTGGCGGAGGCAAACCGCCGCTTCATGCGCGACAACGGCATCGTGCTCTATCTTTCGGCCCCGGCGGAAGTGCTGGCGGCGCGTCTCCAGGCCAACCCCAACGCGGCGCAGCGTCCCACGCTCACCGGCAAATCCATCGCCGAGGAAGTGAACGACATTCTGGAGGCACGCGAGCCACTGTACCGCGACGCCGCCACCCATGTCCTCAACGCCGCCGCCTCGCCCCGCGAGCTGCTCGCGGAAGCTCTGGCGGTGCTGAAAAAGTAAGGGACGGGAAAAGGAAGATATGCCGTCGGATGCACGGTTTTCCTTTCTCCTCAGACGACTCTTCTCCACCGGCGGATTGGCCCGCCGGAACAGGCATCGTCTTCCTCTCTCCCATCGCATCTCTCGCCGGAATTTCTTTCGAGTCCGATGGCGCAAACGGTTCCCACTCTGAAACGGCAAAAGGCATCCTTTGCGGGGATGCCTTTTGCGTATGAGCCGAAAAGCGGAAACGTTCCGCGCCGGAACGGCGGGAATCAACGGTGCCGGGACGTCGTGGCGAAAAAGATGCCGCCGAGGATCGCGGCGGAGCTGACGGCGACGCGCATGGTGATGGGTTCGTTGACGAAAAGGACGCCGCCGATGGCGGTGATCACGGGCACGCTCAACTGGACGACCGCCGCGACCGTAACCGTGAACCGGATGACGACCATATACCAGATCACGTAGCCTCCGGCGGAGGCCAGCGCACCGGCGGCCAGCGCGTACCAGATGCCGGGGTTGTCGAACGAAACCTGCGAAGGCAGGCACAGCATCATGATCAGAGCGAAAGGAACGGCCTTCATGAAGTTTCCGGCGGTGGAGGCCGCGGGATCGCTTACGCCCTTTCCGCACAGGCAATAGACGCCCCACGACGCGCCGGACACGAAAATGATGAGGGAGCTGACGAAAGGCGGCGCGGTCAGGCCCGGCAGCAGCAAAAAGACGAGGCCGACCATGGCGATGCCGATGCCGAGCCCCTGCTGGCGGCTCGGGCGTTCGCCGGTGAAGAAGCCGAAGCCGATCATGGTCGTCTGGACGGCGACCGCGATGATCAGCGTGCCCACGGCGGTGGGCAGTTCAACGTAGGCCCACGAAAAACAGGCCATGTACGCGAACAGCGACAGCGCGCCGGGCCATGTTCCCGACTTGAAGATGTTCTTGTGGCGCACGGCCATGATCAGCCACAGCATCAACGCGCCGGAGATAAGCCGGACCGCCGTATAGCTCACCGGTTCCATCTTGTATTCAAGCAACGCCAGACGGCAGAGGACGGAATTGCCGGCGAAAAGCGTCATGGAAAGCAGCGTCAACAATGCCGTACACAATGTACTGCTCATAGGGGTCCACCTGTAACTGAACGCGACCGGGCTGGTGCCGGACCGGAAAAGATGAAGAGCGTCCGCAGGAGGAAACGACCTCGCGCAGCGCACGGAGCGTGTGGACCATAGCACCCGCCCCACCGGATGACAATACGCCCTCCGTCCGGCGAAAACCAGTTGACCGCCGTCCCGTTCATGGTACATCTTTGGAGAGGTTCCGATACGTACAGGCAGGAAATCGAATGGATACGACAGATACGCTCCTGAAACAGCCGGGGAAAAGCCCCTTTGTACTGGTACCCGGTTCGTGGTGCGGCGCATGGTGCTGGCAGCCCGTGGCGGACAGGCTCCGCCGGGCCGGGCACGACGCCTTTCCCCTCAGCCTCACCGGGCTCGCCGACAAGGCGCACCTGCTTTCCGACCGGATCACGCTGGAAACGCACGCCATGGACGTGATCAACCTCATCCGCTACAACGACCTGCGCGACGTCGTGCTTGTCGGGCACAGCTACGCGGGCATCGTTCTCACGATCGTCGCCGACCGGATTCCCCATCTGCTCCGGCATCTCGTCTATCTGGATGCGATGGTGCCCAAGCCCGGCGAATGCGCGATGGATCTCGTTCCCAACGAGGAGGCGTCCCAGCGCGTGCTTCGTTCCCGGCACGACGGCGGCATCAGCGTTCCCGTGCCCGAGCCGGGCCATTTCGCCACCGAGTCCCTGCGCGAATGGTTCCGGGCCCACATGACTCCCCAGCCCATCAAGCCCTATTTCGACCGCATCGACATCCACGAGCCGCAGGGCAACGGCGTCCCCTCTACCTACGTGTCCTGCACGCCCGTCCATCTCCAGCCCATGCGCCTTTCCGTGGACCGCGCCCGCAGGCTCCCCCTCTGGCGCATCCTCGAAGTCCCCTCCGGGCACAACGTCCATCTCCACCGTCCCGACGACGTCGCACGCATTTTGTTGGAGTGCGCGGAAGAGTAAAGGAATGAAGCTTGGGAGGGGGGAGAGAACCTTTTTCCAGAAAGGTTCTCTCCCC
>CAUHBW010000367.1 GCA_959604115.1 uncultured Bilophila sp.
TTCGGGTTCTTTTCGAGTTGGGGGCCGGGGCATGCTCGGGTCGCGGTGCTTCGGTGTGGGGGTTTTTCGTCGGGGGGGGCCGGCGCGTCGCCGCGCCGGGTCCGGGAGCCCGTCTCCCGCCCGCTTCAATCCTTTATCCAAACCTCCTGACGATATGAACGAATTTTTACAGCAGCTCATCAATGGCCTTGCCGTGGGCGGCATTTACGCCCTCGTCGCGCTCGGCTATACGATGGTGTACGGCGTGCTGAAGCTCATCAACTTTGCGCACGGCGACATTTTCACCATCGGGGCGTACCTCGGAATGACCCTGCTGGTGTCCGGCGTCCTTTCCGGGAATCTGGCTCCCGTGCTGGCGGTGGGGATTGTGGTGGTCATCGTGTTCGGGCTGGTGGCCCTGCTCGGCGTCGCGCTGGAGCGGGTGGCCTACCGTCCGCTGCGCAAGGCCAACCGCCTCGCCGCAGTGGTGTCCGCCCTCGGCGCGTCCATCGTGCTCCAGAACGCGGTCATGCTCATCTACGGCGCGCGCGTCTACGTCTACCCGGAAAACCTGATTCCCGCCGTGACGTTCAACATTTTCGGGTTGAACGTGCCGGTGATGCGCGTCATCGTCATCGTCAGTTCGCTGGTGCTCATGCTGGCGCTCTACGCCTTCATCAACCGCACCCGCATGGGCACGGCCATCCGCGCCGTGGCCATCGATCAGGGCGCGGCCCGGCTCATGGGCATCAACGTGGACCGCGTGATCTCGCTGGTGTTCTTCATCGGCGCGGGCCTCGGCGGTGTGGCCGGGGTCATGGTGGGCGTCTACTACGGGCAGATCGACTTCATGATGGGCTGGAGCTACGGGCTCAAGGCGTTCACGGCGGCGATCCTCGGCGGCATCGGGAACATCCCCGGAGCCATGCTCGGCGGGCTGCTCCTCGGCGTGATCGAGGCGCTCGGCGCGTCCTACCTCGCCATGGCCTGGAAGGACGCCATCGCCTTCCTCGTGCTCATCCTCATTCTCATCATCAGGCCCACCGGCCTCCTCGGTGAAAGGGTGGCGGACAAGTTATGAGCCTGTTCAAACGCTACTATCCCGTGCTGCTGACCGTCGTGATGGCGGTGCTTCCCTTCGGGATGAACACCTACTGGACCGAGGTCGCCGTCAACGTGGGGCTGTACGCCCTGCTGGCCCTCTCGCTGAACGTCATTCTGGGACAGGCGGGCATCTTCCATATGGGGCACGCGGCGTTCTACGCCGTGGGGGCCTATGTGACCGCCATCCTGAACACGCAGTACCAGATTCCCATCCTGCTGCTCATCCCGGTGGCGGGCGCGGCGGCGGCGCTGTTCGCGCTCGTCGTGGCCCGGCCCATCATCCACCTGCGCGGCGACTACCTGCTGATCGTGACCATCGGCATCGTGGAGATCGTCCGCATCGCGCTGGTCAACGACGTGTTCGGCCTGACCGGCGGCTCCAACGGCATTTTCGGCATCGCGCGGCCTGAACTCTTCGGCATCAAGATCCGCAAGGCCATTCAGTTCTACTACCTCATCTGGATCATGGTCGGCTTTACGGTGCTGCTGTTCCACTGGCTTTCGGAGTCGCGCTTCGGCCGGGCGTTGAACTGCATCAAGGAAGACGACACCGCCGCCGAGGGCTGCGGCATGGACGTGGGGCACCTGAAGCTGATGGCCTTCGTCATCGGCGCGTTCTGGGCGGGCATGGCGGGGAATCTCTTCGCCGCCAAGATGACCATCATTTCCCCGAGCTCCTTTACCTTCTGGGAGTCGGTGGTGGTCTTCGCCGTGGTCATCCTCTCCGGCGGCAGCCAGATCGGCGTGCTGCTGGGCACGTTCCTCATCGTTGCCCTGCCGGAGATGTTCCGCGATTTCGCCAGCGCGCGCATGCTCGTCTTCGGCCTCGCCATGATGATCATGATGGTGGTGCGCCCGCAGGGCCTGCTGCCGCCTTCGGCCCGCGTCTACGACGTGCGGCGTCTGCTGCGGCGTTCGCGTGACTTCAGCTCGCCGGTCGCTCCCCGGACGGCCCGGAAGGAGGGCGCGGCATGAGCCTCCTCTCGTTGCAGAACGTGACCAAGATTTTCGGCGGCCTGACCGCCGTGAACGAAGTGACCTTTGACGTGGAGCAGGGCAGCATCGTGGGGCTCATCGGCCCCAATGGCGCGGGCAAGACCACGGTGTTCAACCTGATCACGGGCAACTACGTGCCGGACGGCGGCGACATCCGCTTCGCCGGGCAGTCGATCAAGGGCATGAAGCCCCACACCATCGTGAGCCTCGGCATCGCCCGGACGTTCCAGTCCATCCGCCTGTTCCCGACGCTGCCGCTGGTGGAGAACGTGCTGGCGGGCCGCCATTGCCGGATGCACAGCGGGATCGTCAGCTCCATGTTCCACACTCCGGCGCAGCGCCGCGAGGAGCGGGCCGCCCTTGAGCGGGCCATGAACGAACTGGAGTTCGTGGGCCTTGCCGAGAGCTACGCCGAAGAGGCGGGGAGCCTGTCCTACGGCAACCAGCGTCTGCTGGAAATCGCCCGCGCGCTGGCTTCCGATCCCAAGCTCATCATCCTCGACGAGCCCGCCGGGAGCATGAACGACCCGGAAACCGCCGTGCTCATCGAGCTGATCTACGCCATCCGACAGCGCGGGGTGACCGTGCTGCTCATCGAGCACGACATGGGCCTCGTCATGAAGGTGTGCGAGAAGCTCCTTGTCCTCGAATACGGTTCCCTCATCGCCAGCGGTCTGCCCGAGGTCGTGCGCCGCGATCCCAGGGTCATCGAAGCGTATCTTGGGCAGGATGACTGAAATATGTTGGGGAGGGGAGATGGAACCCTCCCCAAGCCCCTCCTCTCTCCTTCCCAAGACGTTCGTAAGGGGGGCGGGGGAAACATGTTTTCCCGTCCGTAACAGGACGATCCGGGAGTTCGGATGTTTCTGGAAGTCGAAGATTTGCATGCCGGGTACGGCACGGAAGAAGTCCTGCACGGAGTGAGCCTGCGCGTTGACGAAGGCGAAATCGTGAGTATTCTTGGTGCGAATGGCGCCGGAAAGACCACGACCCTGCTGACCATCAGCGGGCTCGTACGGGCTTCCGGGGGTGCCGTTCGTTTTCAGGGTGAGGACATGCACACGCTGCCCAGCCACGAGGTGGTGCGGCGCGGGCTGACGCAGTCGCCGGAAGGCCGCCGGGTGTTCGGAGTGCTTTCCGTGCTCGAAAACCTGCGCCTCGGTGCGTTCACCGTGGCGGACAAGGAAAAGGCCGAGCAGACGCTGGACTGGATTTTCGATCTGTTCCCCCGTCTGCACGAGCGCAGGGACCAGCTCGCCGGGACGCTTTCCGGCGGCGAACAGCAGATGCTCGCCATCGGGCGCGCGCTCATGGGCCAGCCCAAGCTCCTGCTGCTGGACGAGCCTTCGCTCGGCCTCGCGCCGCTGCTCGTGAAGTCCATCTTTGAAACGATCCGCGCCATCAACCAGTCCGGCGTGACCATTCTTATTGTGGAACAGAACGCCCGTGCCGCCCTCAAGCTGGCTACCCGGGGATACGTGCTGGAGCTGGGACGCGTCGTCATGGAAGACACCGCGCCCAACCTCCTCGCCAACCCCAGCATTCAGGAAGCCTACCTCGGGGCGTAGCGGGAAAGTCATTGGGGAGGGGAGAGGGAACCCTTCTGGAGAAGGGTTCCCT
>CAUHBW010000368.1 GCA_959604115.1 uncultured Bilophila sp.
CAACCTATAAAAATAATGTTACTCCTCCCCCCCCCCGCACCCCGCCCCTGCCTCACCAAATCCTTTCGTAACGGGGGCAAGCGGGGGGGGGGGCGGGACGGCGGGTCCCCCATGGAAACAGTTTCCCGGTGACGCCTTGAAGAAGGCTCAAAGAAGGTCAAAAAAACGACGCGCACAATCGCCTTTTCAGGCCCTCAAAAAAAATTCCCGCCTCATTTCCCGTCCGTACCCTCTTTTTGCGGCAGAGAAGCCGCTGAGGCGCACGGCACGGCCTCGGCTCCTGAACACACAAACACCGCGCGGGGCATTCAGGAGCCGGGGCCGTGCCGAGGGGGTCCGGGGGAAGCATTCCCCCCAGCGGGGTCAAGGGGCGGAGCCCCTTGCCGCCGGAGGCATCCTACTTCACGGCTTCGACAATCCCCGCGCACACGGCCTCGACGTCCTCGCGGCTCAGGCCGGGATGCAGCGGCAGCGTCAGCAGCTCGTCATGCAACCGCTCGGTGACGGGCAGGGACGGCTTGCCCCCGCCGTACAGGGAAAGCAGGTGGTTCGGCTTGTAGTGCTGTCCCGTGGGAATTCCCTTGGCGTCCAGCGCGTCGATGACGTGCTGTTTGCGTCCGTTCAGGATGCGTACCGGGAAAATGTGCGGGATGATCCACGCCTCGGGCTCGGGCGTGAGCAGCTCCACGCCGGATACGCCGGAAAGCCGATCGCGGTAGAGCTCGGCCAGCTCGCGGCGTTTGGGCGCGAATTCGCCGTCCAGACGGGTCAGCTGCACCCGCCCGATCGCCGCCATGATGTTGCTCATATGATACCGCCAGCCCTGCCGCTCCACGTCGAACTCCCAGCTCCGCTGGCCGGAAAAACGCTTTTCGGTATCCTTCTCCACGGACAGGAGACGACCGTCGCGCGCGGCGTCGGCCACGGCCTGATCCGAGGTCACGATGCACCCGCCTTCGCCGCAGGTGATGTTTTTGATGCCGTCGAAGCTGAAGCAGGCCACATCCCCGAAGCTGCCGATCTTGCGTCCCTTATAAAGACACCCGAACGCGTGGGCCGCATCCTCGATGACCCGCAGGCCGTGCCTTTCCGCAAAGGCGTACACGCCGTCCAGATCGGCGGGATTGCTCGCATAGTGCACCGGCATGATCGCCTTGGTGCGCGGCGTAAGACGCTTTTCCGCGTCCGCGAGGTCGATGGTCGCCGTGTCGAGCCGGGCGTCGCAGGCCACGGGAACCGCCCCCGCCGCGCCGATGCCCTGAAACGAGGCCACAAAGGTCAGCGACGGCACCAGCACTTCCGCGCCGCTGCCGTGCCCGAGCACCGATTCCACCGCCAGATGCACGGCGGCGGTCCCGGTATTGACCGAAACCACCCAGTTCGCGGGCACGCCGAGGTAGGCCGCCACATCCGCTTCAAACTGCTGCACTTCCTTGCCGATGCCCAGATAGCCGTCCTCGCAGATGACGCGATGCACGGCGGCGGCTTCGGCCTCGCCGACGATGGAACGGGAAAGTCTCATGCTCATTGTCTGTCTCCGGGGGTTCCCCCCTGCCCCGCCGTCCGGCGGGCGGATAAAACGGTGCCGCGTATGGCGGACGCCAGAAAAAAGGGGCAGGGAAATCCCCGCCCTGACGTTTTACCAATGATACGGAATGTCCTGCGAATCGACATTCTTGCGGAGCCCTTCCGTGGGGTCGTGCGGGATGTCCGGGCAGTTGCAGATGACCGCCGGAACGCTTCCCTCCGCCGTGAAACCGTACCAGACCCGGGGCGGAATCCGCAACAGGGCGTAGTTGTCCGGCCTGCCGAGGCGGACTTCCATGAGCGCGCCGCGCGTCGGGGATTCGGGACGATCGTCGTACAGAACGATTTTCAAGAGCCCCACCGGCACGGCGAAACGCTGCGTCTGGCGCGTGTGGCATTTCCACGCCTTCACGCAACCCGGCTCCACCTCGGAAAAGTACACTTCCCCGATCTCCCCGAACAGCGGGGAGGACGGGCGCATCATGTGCATGACCGGGCCGCCGTTCGTGGGAATGACGGACAGATCCTGCAATTCCACGTCGTTAATAGCGGATGGCATCGGAACTCCACGGCAGGCCGAGTTCGGCGGCCTTGCGGCAATACTCGTCGATCTGCGACAGCGTGAACGCATAAATGTCCGCGTCCGGCGTCTTGTAGAACACCTCGTACCATCCGGCGGTGAAGCGCATGGTGGCGTCGAAGTCCAGCGTGGCGCGCCAGTTGAGACAGGCCAGCGCCTTGTCGCAGCAGAGCTTGAGCAGCGTGCATTCCTTCATGCCGGCCTGCCCCGCCATGTCCATCTTGCTGCCGAATCCGGCCCACCGGCTCTCAAGCGACTTCACCACGTCGGCCACGGTATGGCTGGCGTCGGACGAAGGCCCGAAGTTGAAGGCTTCGCCGTCGAGCCTGAAGCCCTCGTGGCAGCCGTCGCCCCTGCCCGCCTTCACGGCGTCGCGGTGCGCGGCGAACAGTTTCGCGCCGAGCCACAGGTAACCGGAAAGCGGCTCCAGCACATGCTGCCACGGGCGGGTGGCGTGCGGGCTGCGGATTTCCACCGCCCTGCCCTCGCTCCACGCGCGGGCGCAGTCGGGCACGATGCGGTCCGCCGCCCAGTCGCCGCCGCCGATGACGTTCCCGGCCCGGGTGGTGGCGCAATACGGCGCGTTCACCGGATCGCCGAAAAAGGACTTGAAATACGAATGCGCGATGATCTCGGCGCAGCCCTTGGAGGCGCTGTAGGGATCGTGGCCGCCCAGATGGTCGGTTTCGCGGTAGCCCCAGACCCATTCGTCGTTGCGGTAGGCCTTGTCGCTGGTGATGGACACGACCGCTTCCACGGACGGCGTCACGCGCACGGCCTCAAGCACGTTGAGCGTGCCCATCGCGTTGATTTCGATGGTGTCGGCGGGATTGTCGTAGGAAGCGCGCACAAGCGCCTGCGCCGCCAGATGGAATACAATCTCGGGCTTGAAGTCCCGCATGGCCTCGATCAACGCCTTGCGATCCCGCACGTCGCCCCGGTAGTCGCAAATGCGCCCGCCGAGCCCGATCACGTCGAAGTGCGACGGCGCGGTCGGAACGGCGTCCGAAAAACCGGCGACTTCCGCGCCCATCCGGAGCAGCCACGCCGTCAGCCACGAGCCCTTGAAACCGGTGTGCCCGGTGACGAACACCCGGCGGCCTTCATAGATATGACCAAACATAGATTGTCCTTGGGGGAAGAATGCCTCCGGCGGCCGAAGGGCTGCCGCCCTCCGGACTCCCGCTCGGGGGGAATGACTCCCCCCGCCCCCTTGGCGGCATTCGGATGCGTGTTCAGGCGAACACTCATTGGCCTGAAACGCATCCGGACGCTCCCGTGGGAGCATGGCCTGCCGCTCTCGGAAGGCCGCGACGAAATCGCCGGGAAACTGTTTTTCAAAGAAAGGCGTATCAGGGTTCCCCCGCCCGCCGTCCGTCCCGTTTGCGAACGTCTTGGGAGGGAGAGGGAAGGGGGTCCGGGGGAAGGGAGAGGGAAGCCTTTCTCCAGAAAGGTTCCCTCTCCCTTCCCCCGGTTTTCATGCTATTTGCACCAGGGGGCGTCGCCCTTGTCCCAGAGGGCGTTGAGGGCCTGCGCGTCGCGGAGGGTATCCATGCACTGCCAGAAACCGGTGTGGCGAAA
>CAUHBW010000369.1 GCA_959604115.1 uncultured Bilophila sp.
AGCTCACCCGCTCCTATAAAAGCCTGACCGTCGACACCAAGCTGTGGTACTGGACCTTCTACCTCGGCATCATGGCCTTCTTCGGGCTCATCCTCGTGACGTGGAACAACCCGTTCCTCCTGAACCACGCCACGCCCCCGGACGGCAACGGCCTGAACCCCCTGCTCCAGAATCCCGGCATGATCTTCCACCCCCCGCTGCTGTTCCTCGGCTACGGCGGATTCGTCATCCCCGGCTGTCTCGCGCTCGCCCAGACGCTGAGCCGCAAGTACGCCGAAGAAACCGCATGGACCGACGTGGCCCGGCCCTTCACCCTGTCCGCGTGGGCGTTCCTGACCGCGGGCATCGTGCTCGGCGGCTGGTGGGCCTACATGGAACTCGGCTGGGGCGGCTACTGGGCATGGGACCCGGTGGAAAACGCCTCCCTCATTCCGTGGCTCATCGCCACGGCGGCCCTGCACACCATGCTCATCCAGACGCGCCGCAACAAGCTGCACGGCGTGAACGTCTTCCTGATGGCCCTGACCACCGTTTCGGCCTTCTTCGCGACCTACCTCGTCCGTAGCGGCGTGGTGCAGTCGGTGCACGCCTTCGGCGAAGGCGGCGTGGGCGTTCCCCTGCTCGTCTTCATCCTCGGGGGCACCGCGCTGTCCGTCTGGATCGCCTTCCTCGCGCGGCGTGAAGACGCGGGCGAGCTTTCCGGCATCGAAAGCCGCGAAGGCTTCCTGATCCTGACCTCGTGGCTGCTGCTGGCCCTGTCGCTGATTATCCTCGTCGCCACCATGTGGCCCGTGTTCTCCGCCTTCTGGAAGGAAACGATCATGGGCCTCGCCCGCGAAGCCCAGCTCGACGCCGCCGGACACGATCACGGCGGAGCCGTGGGCCTCACCGCCGACTTCTACAACCGCGTCTGCATGCCGCTGTTCGCGGCGATGGTCGCCATCCTGAGCATCTGCCCGTGGCTCGGCTGGAACGGCGGGGTCCGCCACAAGCGGAACCTCCTGCTCGTCATCTGCGCCTTCATCGGTTCGGCCGCCGCGATGTACTCCTCCGGCTACACCCTGCCCGTCGCCGTGCTCGGCGCTTCCGCCAGCATCGCCGCGCTGGTGAGCATGGCCCTCAAGCTCACCGACCGGAGCGTCCTCGGCCACGCGCCGAGCTTCGCCGCCTACGGCATCCACATCGGCATCGCCCTCATCGCGCTGGGCATCGCCTTCTCCGGGCCGTACAAGATCGAATCCGAGCCCACGCTCGCCATCGGCGAAACCGCCAAGGTCGGCCAGTTCGAAGTCGTCTTCAAGAACCTCTACGAAGGCGAAGGCCCCGGCTACATCTTCCTCGAAGGCGAACTGGAGGTCCGCAAGGACGGCAAGCTGGTGGGCATCGCCTCGCCGCAGCGTCGCGTCTACGCCAAGTGGGGCCAGATGCAGTTCGCCGAGGCCGCGGTCATCCCGTCTCTGGGCAACGAGTTCTACGCCACCCTCATGGCGGTGGACCGCCAGAACCGGGCGGTATTCCGCCTCAGTTCCAACCCGCTGGTCAACTGGCTGTGGATCGGCGGCACGCTGATCTGCCTGCTGCCGTTCATCAGTTTCAGACGCCGCAATTCACGGGAAAGCTGATGTTGATAAAGCTCGCCGGAATCGGAAAACTCTTCGGGGCCCGCGCCGTGCTGAAGAACGTCTCGCTTGAGGTGTTCCCCGGCACGGTCACCCTGCTCGTCGGCGCGAACGGCGCGGGCAAGACCACCCTGCTCCGGATCATGGCGGGGCTTGCCCGCCCCACCGTGGGCACCGTCGAACGGTTTTGCGAGGACGGCGAACTCGGGTATCTGGGGCACGCCACGTTCATCTATCCCGGCCTGACCGCGCTGGAGAACCTCGCGTTCTGGAGCGGAATGCACGGGCACCCCACGGACCGCGCCACCCTCGCGGCGGCGCTGGCCCGCGTGGAGCTTGAGCCTTTCGCCGAAGAACGGGCGGGCACCTTCTCGCGCGGCATGGCGCAGCGCCTGAACCTCGCCCGCATCCTGCTCCAGTCGCCCAAGCTCCTCCTGCTGGACGAGCCGGGGACCGGGCTGGACGTGCGCTCCCTCGCCATCCTGCACCGCGAGATCGCGGCGGCGCGCGAACGGGACGCCGGAATCGTCTGGATCTCCCACGACGTCGCCGGAGACGCGGCCCGCGCCGACCGGATCGCGGCCATCGAAAACCGGACCATCGGCTACTGCGGCCCGGCGGATCAATACCCCGCCCTGCGCCGCACCCCCGAGGAGGCCGCATGCTGAAAGCCGCATGGATCATCGCCCGCAAGGATCTCCGCCTCGTGCTCTCGCGCGGCGCGGGGCTGGTGCAGGCGCTCCTGCTCGGGCTGCTGCTCATCTTCGTGTTCAGCCTGTCCCGCGAAACCGGGGAAACCATGAGCGGACAGGGGGCGGCCACGATCTTCTGGCTGTCCTCGGCCTTCTGTCAGGTGCTTTCCTTCAATATGCTGTACGGGCTGGAGGAGGCCAACGGCTCGCGTTCCGGGCTGCTGCTCCTTCCGGTTCCGCTCCAGTCGGTCTGGTTCGGCAAGGCGGCGGCGGGGCTGTGCATCATCCTGACGGCTCAAGCCCTCTTCCTTCCGGCGACCATCGTGTTCCTCGGGCAATCGCTCGGGGAAGGCTGGCGGCTGGCCCTGCTCGCCCTCGTGCTGACGGATATCGGCATGGCGGCGCTCGGCTCGCTCCTCGGTGCGCTCTCGCAGGGACAGGCCGCGCGGGAGTCGCTGCTGTCCATCGTGCTGTTCCCGCTGATCATTCCCATTCTGTTGGCAGGCATCCGCCTCTGCGCCGGGGGCTTTTCCGAAGCCCTGCCCGAAGGCGCGGACTCGTGGCTCGGCATCGCCGTAGCGTTCGACGCGGTGTTTCTTGCGGCGGGCCTTGTCCTTTTCCCCTTTGTCTTTTCAGGAGACGAATAAGCATGAGATACACATGGACGCTCCCCTGCGCCGCGCTCGGCGGCGTGCTCATGGCGGCCTGTCAGGTGCTCATCTACCGCTACGCGCCCGTCGAGCAGACGATGGGGCTGGTGCAGAAGATCTTCTATACCCACCTGCCGCTGGCGTGGTGGTCCTTCGTCAGCTTCTTCCTCGTGTGCGCGTCGGGCGTGGCCTACCTGAAAACCCGCAACCGCCACTGGGACGCCGTCGCCGGAGCCGCCGCCGAGGTGGGCGTGGTCCTCAGCGGGCTGGCGCTCGTCTCCGGGTCCATCTGGGCGCGCCACTCGTGGGGCGTCTGGTGGACGTGGGACCCGCGCCTGACCACGACCATGATCCTGTGGTTCCTCTACGCCGGATATCTGGTTCTGCGGAAGCTGGACATGCCCCGCGAGCGGCAGGCGAATCTTTGCGCCGTGGTGGGGATCGTGGCCTTTGTGGACGTGCCGCTGGTTTTCCTGTCGGCGCGTCTGTGGCGGTCCATCCACCCCGCCGTCTTCGCCAACAAGTCGGGAGGGCTCGAACCCGAAATGAAGATCGCCGCCATCGCCTCGGTCCTCTGTTTCGGGCTGATCTGGGCCGCCTTCGTCGGCCTCCGCACCCTCCAGATCAAGCAGAAGGAACGCCTTGACGGCCTCGCCGTACATGGCGAATTGTAAAAAAATGCGGGGGGGGGGAAACCGTATGAAGAAGGGGGTTTACAACCCCCCC
>CAUHBW010000370.1 GCA_959604115.1 uncultured Bilophila sp.
CCGCCGTGACCTCGTTGCAGGTGGCGGAGCATTTTGGGAAGAATCACAAGGACGTCTTGAGAGACATTCGACAGCTTCTCGAGTCGGATGAGGACGGATTTGGAGAGCGCAATTTTGCGCTGTCCTCCTATCTATCTGAACAAAATAAAGAATTGCCCATGTACGTTATGAGCAAGGACGGCTTTGTCCTCCTCGTCATGGGCTACACCGGGGCCGAAGCCATGCGGATGAAGAAAGCCTACATCGCCCGGTTCAACGAGATGGAAAAGGCTCTCCAAGCAAACGCCCCTACTTCTCTCCCGGAGGCATTACGCGCATATGCCAACATGCTTGAAGAGAATGAACTTATCCGCCGCCAACGGGACGAGGCCATCCGTACCAAGGCATGGATTAGCGACAAAAAGACTGCCACGGCAATGTCCACCGCTTCCGTCGCCGTCCGCAAGGTCAACGCGCTCGAAGACGAACTCGGACGCGGAAAGCGCTACAAGGCCGTGAAGGCCATTCCGTGGTTGCTGACGGAATTCGTTGAAAGCAGGGGGATGTATTCCGTGGTCGGCAAGGCGCTCAGGCGCATGTCTACTGATCTCGGTTACTCCGTAGAGAAAATCGCTACGCCAGAATTCCCGGAAGGTATCAACGCCTACCATGTTGACGTGATTTCCGCATTCCGGTGCGAGCTCGCTCAGAACCCCGGAATGCTCGACAGGTACAGAAAGGGGCGGGCCGCGTAGGAGGAAAAAATGGAGCCAACACTTTTGACTACAGAGCAGGCATCCGAACTCATGGGAATGGGGATTACACGTTCACTCAACTTGCTACGCGCCCACGGCGTGCAGCCTGTCGATCTGGGACGTGGACGCGGAAACGGCTTGCGCTGGCATCGTCGGGCCGTTATGACGGTGATCGACACATTACATGCTGAGGCTCAGGCAAAGGTAGGAGTTCCAAGGCGACGACGACCGTCCAAAACATCAGGGTGCGTCATCGGAAAATCCGCTAAGGAACTTTTAGCAGAGTTCAATATGGGGGCCGTCCAGCAGTAGCTGGCACGGCCCCCTTTGCTCAGGAGCTATTCAGTATGGCTATCAGACAGAGGAAGGGCCGTAAGAAGCCGTGGGAAGTGTACTGGAACAACCCCTTTACGCTCAAGCGAGAATCGCTTTATGTCGAAACGGAGGGGGAAGCAAAGAAGCAAGACGCGCTCAAGAAATACCAGCTTAAGTATGAAAGAGATTCATTCCGTAAGGATGAAGTCTCTGATACGAATCAGGAACACACATTTGAATCCATATATTATTTATTTCTAAAGGAAAAACACTTTTCGGAAAAAGCATTAAACAGACATTTGGCAAATATGAAACCGGCTATGCCGTTCATGTGTGATATCCCCATTCATGAGATTGATAGTACAAAACTTAAAACCCTCGTCGAGTATTTTTTATCACGCAAAATCAAAACGGCAACTATCAGGCGTTATGTAAGTCCGGTTATTTCCATAATTAGATGGGCATATCAAAATGAATTCATCAGAGAAATGCCAAGAGTTCCAACTTTGCCGCATGTTGAATATGAACATTTTGTACCACCAACACAACATGAAATTGCCCTGATATTCGCACACGCCAATGAGCATGTGAGGCGCGTGATCATACTTGGTTCACAAATGGGTATCAGAGTAGGTCCATCAGAACTTTTCAGCTTAAAATGGTCCGATGTAGACATTGAAAATAGTGTGATTCATCTACATGCTGCAAAGAAAAATAGAAAAGAACCCATCCGTGATATTCCGATAAGAAAAACATTGATAGGTGAATTGCGGTCGTGGCGTGATGCTGATAAAAAATCAGGAATCAATCAAGTTATCCATTTCAGAGGAAAACCCATTAGAAGCATACATGAGGGATGGAAAGCAGCTCTCAGGCGTGCTGGAATATCAAGAAAGATACGTCCCTACGATCTGAGACATGCTTTTGCTACCGAAGCCATCGCCGCAGGTGCGGACATCGGGACGGTTGCAAAGCTCATGGGGCACGCCAGCCTTACAATGGTTTTGAAACACTATCAGCACGTCCTCAACTCTCAAAAAATTGCCGCAATTGAGGCTATCCCTGAACCTAAATATGTGGCAGAAAATATGTGGCAACTTAAAGATGGATGTTCAGCATGTCAATAACCAATGGTTAACAAATAACTTTTACATACTGTTGTTTTAAGCAGGCTCCCCATGTACAGGGGTTGTCTGTTTTTGGAGCAATCGACGCCGCAACATCAACCACCGGAGAGTAGCATGTCCCGGACAAACGGCATACTGGAACGGGTTTTCAAACTCAGCGCGAAGGGGACCACCGTCAAGACGGAAATCATCGCCGGGCTGACCACCTACGTCGCCATGGCCTACATCATTTTCGTCAACCCGAACATCCTCGCGGACGCGGGCATTCCCAAAGAGGCCGCCATCGCCGCCACCATCTGGTCCGCCGCCATCGGCAGCGCCGCCATGGGCCTGTGGGCCAACTTTCCGGTCGCCGTCGCGCCGGGCATGGGACTCAACGCCTTTTTCGCCTACTACGTCTGCGGCGTGCTCGGCCTGCACTGGACGGTCGCGCTCGGGGCGGTGTTCTTCTCCGGCCTCGTCTTTCTGGTGCTGACCGTGACGCACATCCGGCAACTGCTCATCGAGGCGGTGCCCATGAACCTGAAATACGCCATCGTTGTGGGCATCGGCATGTTCATCGCCTTCATCGGCCTTCAGAACGCGGGCATCGTGATCAAGAACGAGGCCACCGTGGTCGGGCTCGGGCACGTCACCCAGCCCGGTCCCCTGCTGGCCTGCTGCGGCCTCCTCCTCACCGCCGGACTCATGGCCCGCAACGTGCAGGGCAGCCTGCTCATCGGCATTCTCGCGACCACGATCCTGTGCATGGTCTTCGGCGTGTCGCAGGTGCCCACGGGCATCGACAGCATCATGAGCTTCTCCCTGCCGAGCCTCTCCCCCACGCTCATGCAGCTCGACATCATGGGCGCGTTCAAGTACGGCATCATTTCGATCATCTTCACCTTTACCATCGTCGAACTGTTCGACAACATGGGAACGCTCATCGGCCTCTCGCGCAAGGCGCGTCTGATGGACGACGACGGGCACATCGAGAACCTCGACAAGGCGTTGGTGACGGACTCCGTCGGCACCGTGGTGAGCAGCTTTCTCGGGACTTCGACGGTCACGAGCTATGTGGAAAGCGCGGCGGGCATCTCGCAGGGCGGACGCACTGGCCTGACCGCGCTGACGGCGGCCGTCCTCTTCGCCGTATCGCTGGTGTTCGCCCCGCTCATCGGCCTCGTGCCGCCCTTCGCCACCGCGCCCGCGCTGCTCATCGTGGGCGCGCTCATGATGATGGAAGTGATGAACATTGACTTCAACGATTTCACCGAAGGCTTCCCCGCCTTCATGACCATCATCATGATGCCCCTGACCTACAGCATCGCCAGCGGGTTCGGATTCGGCTTCGTCAGCTACGCCGCCGTCAAGCTGCTCTCCGGCCGTGCCCGCGAAGTCAGCCTCTTCATGTGGATCATCACCGCCATGTTCCTCATCAACTTCGCCATGCGGAGCTAAAAAGACTGGAGAGGGGGAGGGAAACTTTCTGTAGAAAGTTTCCCTCCCC
>CAUHBW010000371.1 GCA_959604115.1 uncultured Bilophila sp.
GGCTGGCGCATTATGATGCGGACACTCCCGATCCGGCAGGCGGCGTCATCCGCCGTGACGACCACGGTGCGCCCAACGGCGTATTGGAAGAGCCCTCGGCCATGAATCCGGTCTTGCTGTGCATGCCGCCCGCGACCGATGAGCAATGGATGGCCGGGATCGAGGCCGCTGGCAGGGCCTATACGGCCAAGGGCATCACCACCGCGCAGGACGGCTGCATTGCGGAACCCGACTGGGCGGCCCTACGCAGGGCGCACGCGCGGGGGCTGCTTCACAACCGCGTGCAGATCCTGCCGGGTGTGGACGACATTGATCTTTCGCAGTTCCCGCTCCACGCATCGGGAACGCCGCTCAGCAAGGACGGAAAGCTCAGCCTCGGCGCCGCCAAGCTCTTTGCCGACGGCAGCCTGCAGGGCTACACGGGCTATCTGAGCAACCCCTACCACAAGCACCTGTACGATCTGCCCGGCGGGTCGCTCTGGCGCGGCTATCCGGTGCAGTCCCCCCTCGCGTTCATCGACAGGATCGTCGATCTGCATCGGAAGGGCTGGCAGATCGCCGTTCACGGAAACGGGGACGACGCCATCCAGCTTATCCTCGACGCCTACGAAACGGCGCAAAAGCGCTACCCTCGAGCGGACGCCCGGCACATCATCATTCATTGCCAGACCGTCCGGGAAGATCAGCTCGACCGGATCAAGCGTCTGGGGGTCATCGCCTCTTTCTTTGTCGTGCACACCTATTTCTGGGGAGATCGGCACTACAACATTTTCCTCGGCCCCGATCGGGCCGAACGCATCAACCCGTTGCGCAGCGCGCTCAATCGCGGTCTCGTGTTTACCAACCACAACGACACGTTCGTGACCCCCATCGATCCCCTGCTCTCCGTCTGGTCCGCAGCCAACCGAATCACCAGCGGAGGCCGGGTGCTCGGGGCCGATCAGACCATTCCCGTCATGGCGGCCTTGCGCAGCGTTACGTCATGGGCCGCCCATCAGGCCTGCGAAGAGCGAAGCAAGGGCTCGCTCGAACCGGGCAAGCTCGCGGACATGGTCATCCTTGAGGAAAATCCGCTCGACGTCCCCCGGGAAAGCATCAGGGAGATTCCCATCCGGGCCACACTTGTCGGCAATGAACTCGTCCACGGCACCTTGAACTGACAACAACACGGGAGCTGGTTATGGAATCGTCGTTTTTCCCCTATCTCACCGCTTTCATATGGATCGGCATTCTGCTCATGCTCGGGACATACCTCCGGGCCAAGATTCCCTTTCTGCAACGGCTGCTGTTTCCGGCATCCCTGATCGGCGGCATCATCGGTTTTGCGCTTGTCAATGTCGGCTGGCTCGGCGTACCGACTACGGAAGGCTGGAGAGTGCTCGATCAAAGCCCCTTCGGCATGATCACCTTCCATCTCTTCGCCTTTGGCTTTGTCGGCATCGGCTTTCTGGAAGCTCCCAAGGAAAGCAACAGCAAGGTCATTCTCCGCGGCTCGTTCTGGATCGCCTTCCTGTTTACCATGATGTTCGCCATGCAGGGACTCATCGGCAAGGGCATCTTCGCGGGTTGGGAAGGGCTGTTCGGCGGGAGCTTTGAAACCGTCAACGGCTACCTGCTTGGCGCGGGCTTCACGCAGGGGCCGGGTCAGACGCAAGCCTACGCCACGATCTGGGAAACATCCTACCATACGGTCAATGCAGTTAATACGGGATTGGCCTTCGCCGCCACGGGCTTCCTCGTCGCCGGGCTGGTCGGCGTGCCGCTGGCGCTTTACGGCCTCAAGAAGGGCTGGGCCGTCAACGACGGCAACAAGACCCTGCCCCGCTGCCTGCTGCGCGGACTCATGGACGCGGGCGACAACCCGGCTTGCGCCTTCAGCACCACGCACGCCGCGAACATCGACACGTTCGGCTTTCATCTGGGGTTTATGGCGGCCACCTACGGGATCGCCTATCTCATCGCACTGGCATGGGCCGTCTATGCGCCTCCCATCCTTGCCGATCTCGGTTTCGGACTCCTGTTCTTCTGGGGGATGATCGCGGCCATGCTCGTCCGCAAGTGCATGCAGTTCCGGCACATCAACACCCTGCTCGACGGCGAGACGACACGGCGCATCACGAGCACGACCGTGGACTTCATGATCTGCGCGGTATTCATGGGCATCCGGGTCAGCACGCTTCAGGATATCCTTATGCCGTTTATCCTGTCGATCCTCGTGGCGACGGCCCTTACCCTCATCATCTGCCTCTGGTTCGGACGCCGTTCCCCCGAATACGGCTTCGAACGCTGCCTCGCCCTTTTCGGCTACTGCACGGGTACGGCAGCTTCGGGACTCCTGCTTCTGCGCATTGCCGATCCCGACTTTGAAACCCCGGTCGCCGTGGAAATCGGCGTCATGAACGTGTGCGCCACCTTTATTTTCGATCCGACGGTCACCGTATCCATGCCGTTCGCACCGCTGGAGGGATTCCCCATCGCCTGGATATTCCTGGCGCTGACGGTGGGCATCCCCGTCATCATGTATTTCCTGAAGCTGATCAGAAAGCCCGCCTTCTAGCAAACCTTCCCGGAATATGTTCCGCGTGCCGCCGGGTTCCGTTTTCCCGGCGGCACGTCTTCATTCTTTTCATTTCGAGACACAATTACCATATATAGCAAAGTCTATTGTATATTTTGTTGAAAAACTCCATCGCCGCAGAGTATGCTGCGAGACTTCAAACGAATTCCGTCTTTCTCATTCGGTCACGACGTTTCAAGGGATTTTCATGAAAAAGTATGCGGAACTGGTTCCCGATCTTGGCTTTGAAGCCTTTTTCTCATTCATCCATCTCATGCACGATGAGGTATTCGTCTATGACGCCAATTACCAAATTGTCTACACCAATCAGGCATGCCAACGGAATTACGGCTGTTCGCCCGAAGAGATGATCGGCAAAAGCTTTTTTGATTTCGACAGCCGGAACTGGTGGTCGACGCCCATCCTTCCGGTCGTGTACCGGGAAAAAAAGCCCTACGCCATCCGGCAAAAAATATACGTCACGGGCGCCGAACTCCTGACCATCGCCGTCCCGCTCCTCGACGAGCAGGGAAATGTCCGCTACGTTGTCATGAACAAACGGGATCAGCTTCAGGACGTCGACATTTACAATGCCTACTACGTCAACGGGCACAAGGGAAAGGAAGGGGGCCTGACTCCGGTTGCGGAAAGCGAGGAGATGAAACGCGTCATGGCCCTGCTGGAAAGGCTCAGCAGCGTCGATGTGACCTGCATTCTTTCCGGCGAATCGGGAACGGGCAAAACCATGCTCGCCAAGCACATGCACTCCATGAGCCCGCGCAGGGACAAACCGTTCATCGGCCTGAACTGCGCCAACATCCCTACCGATCTGCTTGAGTCCGAACTGTTCGGCTATGCGCGGGGCGCGTTCACCGGAGCGAACGCCACCGGCAAGAAAGGACTCCTCGAAAACGCGCACACGGGGACGCTCCTGCTGGACGAAGTTTCGGAGCTGTCCCTGTCCGCACAGGCCAAGCTCCTCCAGTTTCTTCAGGAACAGGAGTTCATTCCCGTGGGCGGCAGCGGCCCCGTACACGTCGACGTGCGCATCATCGCCGCCACGAACCGGGATCTCAAGGCGATGGTCA
>CAUHBW010000372.1 GCA_959604115.1 uncultured Bilophila sp.
GGAAGGGGAAAGCCCTTCTCCAGAAGGGTTCCCTCCCCCTTCCCCAATCTTCTCTCCTTCTCCCCCTCCTACCTCATATACACCATGACCGCGACGACGCCGGCGATGCCCGCGAGGGTGACGAGGAAGCGGGAAAGCTGCATGCCGAGCACGATGGTCAGAGCCACGGGTACGGGAAAAATACCCAGCGCGGACGGAAGGTTGCGGCGCAGCGTCCGAAAGGGGTTGCCCACCGCGCTCCCCACCAGCATCGCCAGCAGGATCTGCGCGTCGCCGATCAGGCCCTCCGCCCGCAGATTCGCGGCGACCGCAGAGGACTGCACCAGCCCGCCCATCTGCGCCGCCACCACGGACAGCAGCTCGGCGGGGAACAGCTCCGCCGCCGTGTGCGGAAGCCAGTTCTCCCAGAAGTCAAAGGCCCCGTTCTTGAGCAGCCACTCGATGCCAAGCATCAGCGGCAGGGTCATGCACACCATACGGAACAGCAGCGACAACGACCGGACGGCGGCCCCGGACACCGCCCCGGACCACGGAAGCGGCGCATCGTCGGCCTTGGGCGGATCGACGCGGACCGTGCCGCCGTGCCCGGAAACATACCAGCGATTCCAAAGCAGTACGCACGACAGCACGAACAGCCCGCCCGTGAACTGCACCCCGAAATAGAGTGCGCCCGGCAGCCCGATGGCCCCGATCACCGGGTACATCACCCGGATGGAGTGCGAAACGTAGGCCAGATAGCTGTTCGCCATGCCTCCGGCGATGAGCGCGGACGTCCGGATGCGCCCTTCCGCATGGCTGCTGACCAGAATGCCGTTGGCGGCGGCGTTGGAACAGAGCGCGGCGGGCATGGCGAGGCCCACGATTTCCGGCAGGCGCGCCATGCGGGTCAGACGGCCCATCAGCCGGGCCAGCGCCATGTGCCAGCGTCGGGCCTCCACCAGCCCGCCGAGAAACGACGCGATGCCCACGATGGCGAACAGGCGTCCGAACGTCCTGAGCTTCATGAAGATTTTTTCCGCGTCCGAACGGGCCGCGCGATGCTTGCGGGCTGCGGGGGGCTCCCCGGCCTTTGAGGTTTCCGTCCGGCGCGCGGAGGAGGCGTCCGGCGCGGGCTTTACTCCATGCGCGGAGGCCGCCGGAGCCTCCGCGCGCGCGTCGAGAGCCGTCGCGGCGGGCGCGGCCTTCATCCGGCGGGTGTCGGCGGGCATGTGCAGGATGAGCCAGCACGACCCGGCCACGGCGAGCGCGAACCAGAGCAGGCGGCTCGGGCGTTTCCACGGCGGCGGAGGCGTGCGGCGTTTCATTGCTTTTTGACCATGATCAGCGAGAGGTATTCTTCCGGGCGTTCGCGGATGGCGTCGGGATCGGTGAGGAGGGTCTGCCCTTCCATCGTCAGATGTTCTCCGTAGAGGATTTCCACGTTCTCCTCGCGGGCCAGCCGGTCGAGCAGGGCGGCGCGGCTGCGGTAGGTCTTGAGGAGGATGGTGGTGGAACCCTTGGGAAAGTCGAGGGATTCCGCCATTTCGGACCGGAACGAGGGGATGACCCGGAGCTGTTCGCCGTTTTCGACGAGCACGGTTTCGGCCTTGGCGGCGAGGGTGGCGAAGGAGGTGACGCCGGGGACGATTTCCACTTCGATGTCGGGGATGGCCTTGCGGATGCGGTCCAGCACATAGCCGAAGGTGCTGTAGGTCATGGCGTCGCCGAGGGTGGCGAAGGCGCAGTCCCGACCGGCGCGCAGTTCGTCGATGATGGCGTCGGCGTTGGCGCGCACCTGCGCCTCGCGGGTGGCCTTGTCGCGGGACATGCTGAACATCTGGAGCCGGATTTCCCCGCGCGGCCGGAGGTATTCCACCACCGAACGCGAAACGCTGCTCGATGCGTTCCGGGAAATCACGGTGAAGATCACGTCCGCCGAGCGCAGCACGTCCGCCGCCCGGAGGGTCAGGTATCGGGGATCGCCGGGGCCGATGCCCACGCCGTAAAGTTTGCCCGGTTTCATTGGAGTTCCTTTTGGGTTGATGATGGAAGGCGGGGGGGAATCTTGGGGAAGGGGAAAGCCCTTCTTCAGAAGGGTTTCTCCCTTCCCCAAACCCCATCCCCTTCTTCCCGAGACTTTTGACTGTATCGAATCCCTTGGCGGAGACGTTCCCCGTGGGGGTCGGGAGGGGGCTTTTCCGTGGCGGGCTGTTCCGGTGCGCCGGGAGCGTCGCCGGATGTGGTTTGCCCGCGCCGCCGCCCGTCGCCGGTACGCGGGGAACGTCGCCGTGCGGACGGAGCGGGGCCGCCGTTCAGGGAAAACGGGAGGCTTCGCCCCCGCTTCTTGGGGAAGCAGGCGGCCTCGCGTCCGTGCTGGAGCGCGTCGGAAAGGGATGCGGTACGATCATGGCTACAGGAAGAGCGGAGGAAGGGGGGATTCCCCGGTCCCTTCCTCCGTTCGTTTGGCTAATCGGCCTTCTTGGTGTTGGCGAGGTCGATGACGGCGTTGTCCGTGTGGCTGAGGAAGATGTCGCGGATGCCCTGAAGCTGTCCGAGGCCCTTGAGGTTCGGGACGGGGTGCATGCCGGCGGCCTTGATGCGGGAAGCCCACGAATCCTCTTCGGGTCCGGCGAGGTCGTTGTTGGCGTGGTCGCCCGCGACGATCATGAAGGGCTGGAGGAACACGCGCCTGGCGCCGGAAGCCTTGAGCTTGGGCAGCACGTTGTCGAAGCTGTTGGCGCCTTCGACGGTCGCCAGCCAGACATGGGGATCGGCCTTGTGGAAGGCGGTGGCGGCGGCGGCCATGATCAGATCGCCGGGGCCGCGGTCGTTGCCGTGGCCCATGAGCACCACGGCGTCGCCGGGCTTGCGGTCGGCGGGCAGGGAGGCCAGCACCACCTTGACCACGGCGTCGAGATCCTTCTCGGAGACGAGCAGGGGATAGCCCACCTTCACGGTCTTGAACGTGCCGGGATTCTTGGCGATGTTCTTGACGACCATGCGTTCGAGCTGGCTGTACTCTTCGGCGGGGGCGATGTGCAGGGACTGGATGCGCAGATCGGTCACGCCCTGCTTGGCCATTTCGTTCATCGCGGCGTTGACCGAGAGGACGGGCTTGCCCTCTTTGGCCAGCTTGTTGCGGATGATGTCGGACGTGAAGGCCAGCAGCACCGGCCCGTCCTTGCGCTGTTTGTAGCTCTGTTCGATGCCGTCGATGGCGGGGCGCGCACTCTCCATCGAGGTGCCGAAGGCCACCAGCAGGGTTCCGTTCTTCGCGAAGGCGGGAACCGCCGTCAGCAGAAGGCACAACAGCAGCGCGGCGAAACGCTTGTTCATGGCAACTCCTTGGTCCAATCACCGTGGACCGGACAGTTTTCCTGTCCTCATGTGGATTTCAGGCTGGTTTCCCGGCTCGAGGATCTTCTTCGCCCGCGCCTTCCCGTGGCTTGCGTCACAGTGGCGGATTGCGGGCTCATCCCCTCTCACGGTTGCGGGTCAGCGTCGGTTTGAACGAACTTCCCAATTATCCCGAAACATTCGGGCACCTGAAACGGTTGCGTGGTTATGGCGTCCGGCGTCGCGCACGAATGCGCCGCGGACGTCCCTTTCGTACCCTACACGCGGGGCGGCTTCAAGTCCTTTTGAGAGCGAGACGAAGCGGGGGA
>CAUHBW010000373.1 GCA_959604115.1 uncultured Bilophila sp.
GAAGCCCGCCAGCGCCTCATTGTAGAAAATCCGTTCCTTTTCCCACGGGTCGGCGGCGTCGAAATGGCTGATGAGGGTCGTGACCAGCCGTTTGACCAGCCGGGAGGGCAGGATGTTGCCGAGCGCGAGGCAGCCCCGGAAACGGTGGCGGCAGTAGTTGATCATGTCGCGCCGCTTGCTGCGGTCCTTTTCGTAGCGGACCACCCGGATGATGGAGCGCCACGCCGCGACGTACTGGCTGCGCACGCGGGGCGGGAAGCTGCGGAGGTGATAGGACGCCGCCAGCTCCTTGAACGTGGCGTCGGAGCAGGGCGCGTACACCTGCCGCTCGTCCATCGCCACCATGAAGCGGAGCTGTTCGGGGCTGGCGACCCCGGCGGGATTGATGCCGTGCTCGATGTTGTTTTCCGCGCAGAAGCTGTAGAACCACGCGTCGAAGGCCGGGTGATCGCCGAGCCGCAGGTCGCGGACCAGCCCGATGTCGGGGAGCCTGTTCATGGGCGCTCCGATGGTTCGTCCGTCTGGATGAAGCCGCGTTCGCGCAGCCGCCGGTAGTAGGTGCCGGTGGTGCGGGAAAGCACCCGCAGGCCGGCTTCGAGGCTTTGCACGCGGACGACGTCCCCGGCGCACAGCGGCAGGCCCTCCTGCCCGTCCACGGTGAGGGAGCCGTCGGGCGCGGCGGTTTCGAGGCGGATGCGGGCTTCGACGGGGAGGGTCATGGGAGGAAAGCTCTTGAAGAAGGGCGAGATGGGCGTCAGGGTGAGCGCCCGCACATCGGGATGGACCAGCGGCCCGTGCGCGGACAGGGCGTAGCCCGAGGAGCCGAGCGGGGTGGAGACGATCACGCCGTCGGAGCGTACGAGGCCCATGTCCTCGTCGTCCACGAAGACATGGACGGGCAGCACGCGGGCGATGGCTCCGCGTCCCACGACCACATCGTTGGCGGCGTGCCCCTCGGCTACGATCGCGCCGTCGCGCAGGAGTTCCCACGCCAGCAGGACGCAGGTGCGGGCGATCATCTTTCCGGCGAGGAGGCGTTCCAGACCGGATCGCCAGTCGTCGGCCGACAGTTCGGTCAGAAAGCCGACCTGACCGAAGTTGATGCCGAGAAGCGGAACGTCGATTCCGGCGAGCTTGCGCCCCACGCCGACGAACGTGCCGTCCCCGCCGAGGATCAGCACGGCGTCCGCCGCGCGGGCCCTGTCCGCGAGTTCCGGCGCCGGGCCGGCGGCGGAGACGGTGGTGGACGCCACGCCGCGCGCTTCGAGCCATCGGGCCACGGCGACGGCCGTGGACTCGGCGGCGGCATGCCGGGTCTTGGTGACGAGAAGAATGGAGGTTACGGACTGCATCTGCTTTCAGTAGTAGAAACCTTGTGATTCTTCAATAGCAAACTTGGGCGGAAAAGAGGGCCGGCCTGTCGTTTCGCCGGGTTGTGAGGCGTCCCCCGGTCCTTTCGGTGTTGTCAGCCGAGGCCGTTTCGCTTATATCCCAAAGATCGCCGCGATCGGGTTGCAGAACGGAAATCAGGGATTATCTGTGCGAAGAGGCCCGTGCGGTCCCGAAGGAGCACAGCGTTATGGACAAAGCCTTGCAGATGATTTCCCGGCACGCGGAGGACGGCGCGAAACTGCGCCGCGATTTTTTTGCCGTTCACGGCGGCAGGGTGGCGGAAGCAGCCCGGCGCATGGCGGTTTCCGTGGCGCAGGGAGGCAAGATTCTGCTGGCGGGCAACGGCGGGAGCGCCGCCGACGCCCAGCACTGGGCCGCGGAGTTCGTCAACCGTTTCCTGATGGACCGGCCTCCGCTTCCGGCCATCGCTCTGACCACGGACTCGTCCGTGCTGACCTCCATCGGCAACGATTTCGGCTATGATCTCGTGTTCGCCAAGCAGGTGCAGGCGCTCGGGCGGCCCGGCGACGTGTTCGTCGGCATCTCCACGTCGGGCAACAGCCCGAACGTCGTCGGCGCGTTGCAGGCGGCCCGGAAACAGGGACTGTTCACCATCGGGCTGACCGGCGACGGCGGAGGGCGTATGGCTCCCTTGTGCGACATCCTGCTTCCGGTGGGGCATCCGTCCACGCCGCTCGTGCAGGAGACGCACGCCGCCATCGGGCATATGCTCTGCGCCCTGACGGACCATTATCTTTTTGAAAACGTGATGGCGATCAAGCCTCTGCTCGACTAGAGGCCGCCGTCCCCGCATACATACAGGAGAAGCGTCATGCCCATGTTTGAATACCGCTGCACGCGCTGCGGCCACGAATTCGAGGAACTGGTTTTCGGCGACAAGACTCCCGTCTGCCCGGCCTGCCACGCCGAAGCCACGGAGAAGCTCATTTCCAAGCCCTGCCGCCATTGCGAAGGCGGCGGCCTCGGCGACTTCGGCGCGCCCGCCGCGCCGTCCTCCGGCGGCTGCGCGGGGTGTTCCGGCGGCAACTGCGCGAGCTGCCACTAGCCGCGCGGAAGGGATGCCGTTTCCGGCGGCGGGAACCCCTCCGTTTTCTTCACACAAGGACATTCGCACGGGCGCGCCGCCCCCGGACGGCGCGCCCGTTTCACCACGCAAGGATCGTTATGGAAAAACTCGTTATCGCCACCCGTGGCAGCCGACTGGCCCTCTGGCAGGCCAACCATGTGAAGGACAGCCTCGAAGCCGCGCATCCCGGCCTTGCGGTGGAATTGAACGTCATCAAGACCAAGGGCGACATCATCCTCGACGTGCCGCTGGCGAAGGTCGGCGGCAAGGGGCTGTTCGTCAAGGAAATCGAAGAGGCGCTGTTGTCCGGCGCGGCGGATCTCGCCGTGCACAGCATGAAGGACGTCCCGATGGAGCTTCCCGAGGGCCTCGTCCTCGGCATCGTGCCGGAACGCGAGGACCCCACGGATCTGTTCCTGTCGGTGAAGTACGAGTCGCTGGAAGACCTGCCCGCCGGGGCCGTGGTCGGCACGAGCAGCCTCCGCCGTCAGGCGCAGGTGCTGGCGCTGCGGCCCGATCTCAAGGTCGAATCCCTGCGCGGCAACGTGGATACGCGCCTGCGCAAGCTGTCCGAGGGCCAGTTCGCCGCCATCGTCATGGCGACGGCGGGCATGAAGCGCCTCGGCCTGTCCATGCCCAAGGAACGCCCTCTCACGCCGCCCGCCTTCGTTCCCGCCGTGGGGCAGGGCGCGCTCGGCATCGAATTCCGGGCCGACCGCAAGGAGCTCGCGGACATGATGGCCTTCATGGAGCACCGCCCCACCCGCGTCTGCGTGGAAGCGGAGCGCGGTCTGCTCGCCGGGCTTGACGGCGGCTGTCAGGTGCCCATCGCCGGACACGCCGAAATGCTCGACGCCGACACCTTCGAGCTTGAAGGGCTGGTCGGCGAAGTGGACGGCTCCACGATCATCCGCCGCAAGGTGACGGGACGCGCCGACGAAGCCCGCGCCGTGGGCCTCGCGCTGGCCCGCGCCATTGCCGAGGACGGCGGGGCCGAAATCCTCGCTCGAGTGTACGCGCAATAACCTTGCTCTTTTTGTCCTTCCGGGGCCGGGGAGCGTTGTTTCCCGGCTCCTTCCCGTCGCGCATCGCGGCGGACGCCGATACCTCTTTCGGAGCGGGCCGTTTTCC
>CAUHBW010000374.1 GCA_959604115.1 uncultured Bilophila sp.
ACGCCGCCGTCGGCGCGCTGGCCGCAGGCGCCGTGCTTTCCCGCTTCTCTCCCGCTCAGGCTGCGAAACCCCAAGGAGGAACCATGCTGATTCTGTATTTTTCGCGTTCCGGCAATACGCGCAAGGTCGCCGAACAGATCCACGATCGAGTCGGCGGCGACATCATCGAACTCAAGACCGCGTCTCCCTATCCCAGCGACTACGACACGCTGACGAAACAGGCCCAGCGGGAGCAGAAAAGCGACGCCAGACCGGAAATCACCACCGAAATCCCCAATCTGGACGCCTATGACACCGTGTTCATAGGCTTTCCGAACTGGTGGAGCGGCATGCCCATGCCCTTCTTCACGCTGCTGGAGAAGTACGATCTCGGAAGCAAAACCGTCGTCCCCTTCTGCACGCATGGCGGAGGCCGATTCGGGCACAGCCTGCGCGATCTGAAACGCCTCTGCCCGAGGGCGCGGATACTGGAGGGATTTGAGGTGCCCGGTTCGCGGGCGGACCGCGCCCGGAGCGACGTGGACGCGTGGCTGCGCAAGCTGGGCTTCCCGGCAAGCTGATCCGCAGAGCCTGTCCGCCCCATCGCGCACGGCACCCGTTCCGTCCCGCATGCGGCGTCTTTGGGCAAGGGAAACGTTCCCCCTCCAAGCTCCCCCCGCCCGAAAGCAGGATGAGGCAACTTTTAGGCACGATCGTATCTGGCCTGTCGGGTACGCCGCCCCTATACACGGATCACGGCGTGTTCAGGCCGGTCGGCATGAAGGACCGGAGCCTTGTCCGCCGGCAACCCGCGCGCCTGCGAACGGGCTTCCGGCGGACCGACCCCGCAAAGGAGAGACCATGAAACAGGTACGGCACATCATCGCGGCATGTTTGAGTATTACGCTGGCCTGCGCTACCATCGCCGGAGCCGTCGAAACGACATCCAACAAGACCAAGGAGACAGCCATGAACGACATCACGGAAGTGTTCCCGCGCGGCGGGGCGAATACGGCGTATGCCCAATACTTCGTGGGCAACAGCTATCTGAACATGCTCTCCACCGAGGGAGTGGTCATCGGCAACGTGACCTTCGAGCCGGGATGCCGGAACAACTGGCACGTCCACCACGCCGCCAAGGGCGGAGGCCAGATTCTGCTCTGCACCGCCGGACGCGGCTGGTATCAGGAATGGGGCAAGCCAGCCCGCGAACTGCGCTCCGGCGACGTGGTGAACATCCCCGCCGGGGTCAAGCACTGGCACGGCGCGGCCAAGGACAGCTGGTTCGTCCATCTCGCCGTGGAGGTTCCGGGAGAAAACGCCCGCAACGAATGGCTCGAACCCGTCAGCGATGCGGACTACAACCGGCTTCCCTGAGGACGTTTTCCCAGCGGGTTGCTTTTGAAGCCTCGCGGGAAAGCGTAGCGTCTCGGCCTTCGCACGGATAGACCAATGCGGCGGAGCAGTCGGCGCGGTGGGCGGGACGATACTTCCCTGAACCTTTGGGCATCGCCGCGTGGCGTCCGTCTTGCCGGAAGGTTTCTCCGCTTCTTCCGCGAACCCGCCGCACCGGATACGGCGTTGCCGTCCGGGGCGGGTTTCCCAGATTCCCGCCGGAAACCGTCGCATCCGCAACGGAACTTCTTCCGCAAGAACGCACGCGCCGCCGTCACGAAACGGGGCGCGTGCGTTTTTTGCCGGACCTCGGCATCCCCGGCGGCGGCAGGCCGGAACGTCCGCGTTCCGCGCAAAAAAACGCTTGACTCTTTATAACTAAAAATCTAGTTATATAGTCATGAATACGCACTACCTGAACGAACTCCCTGCGGAATGGTCCGCCATCGCCGACGTGTTTGCGGCGCTCGGCGACGGCACGCGGCAGACGATCCTGCTCCTTTTCGAGCCGGGCGAAGCCATCGAACTCAAAACCCTCGTGGACATTCTGCCGCTGAGCCGCTCGGCGGTGGTGCACCATCTCAAGGTATTGGAGGAAGCGGGGTTGCTGGTCCCGCACAAGCACGGGCGCGCCGTCGCCTACACCCTGAACATCGAATGCGCCATCCACGCCCTTGATCAGGTCAAGACCTACGCCGAGGAACTCCTCGCCGCGTCCGGCGAGGATTCCGCATCATCGGGAGGCAACGCATGAACGCCAACGGAACCGGACCGCGACAGACTCTCGCCCTTGGAACGAGTTACGTCATGGGCACCTTCAACGACAACTTCTTCAAGCAGGCCGGGCTGCTCCTTGCCGTCACCACGGGCAACGCGGCGTTTCAGTCGCAGGTGACGTTTCTGTTCGCGCTGCCCTTCGTGCTGTTCTCCGCGTGGAGCGGCTGGCTCGCGGACCGTTTCGCCAAGAAGAGCCTCGTGATCGCTGCCAAGACGCTCGAACTGTCCGCCATGCTGGCGGGCGCGTGGGGCATGGTCATGCTCGACTGGCATTGGCTGCTCGCCATGACCTTCTGCATGGGCCTGAGTTCCACCCTGTTCAGCCCCGCGCTCAACGGGTCCATCCCGGAACTCTTCCCCGCCCGCGAGGTGCCCCGCATCAACGCCCTGTTCAAGCTCGGGACCACGGCGTCCATTCTGTTCGGGGTCTTTCTCGCCGGAATATCCCTCGACCAGACGTGGATTGAAACCGCGCTGCCCTTCGGACGCTGGCTGGTCGCCGCCATCGCCGTGATCGTCGCCGCCGCCGGGCTGGGCAGCGCGCTGTTCATCCCCGCCCGCCCCGGCGCGGGAAGCCGCAACCCCTTCCCGTGGTCCGCCGTGGCGGACTCCTTCCGCCACCTGCGGGACGTCCGCAAGGACGCGCCGCTCACCCTCGCCGTCTGGGCCGAGGCATTCTTCTACGCGCTCTCCACCCTGCTCCTGCTCGAAATCAACAATTTCGGACGCGCCGAGCTGGGCCTGTCCTACACCGCCACCAGCTTCCTGCCCGTGGCCCTCATGGTCGGCATCTGCGCGGGTTCCCTCGTCGCCGCGCGGGGCACGCCGGAAAGCTGGCGCACCCTGCTCGCGCCCTCAGTGCTGGGCATCGGGCTTCTGCTCTGCCTCGTGCCGCTCATTCCGCACGCGCCCGAGGGCCTGCGGCTTCCCCTGCTGTTCCCGCTCTACGCCGCCGCCGGGACGTGCGGGGGCCTCTACCTCATCCCCATCACCAGCTTCGTGCAGGTGCGCCCCGCCGCGACCGACAAGGGCCGCATCCTCGCCCTCGACAACTGCCTGTCCTTCTGCGGCATCCTGATCGCCGGACAACTGTACCTGCCCCTGTCATGGATTCCGGCCTCGCTCGGGCACCTCGCGCTCGGCGTGCTCTGCCTCGGCGTGGGCGCGGTCTTCCTGCTCGTCGTCCGCCGGATGGACGGACCGGAAACGGCGGACGCCGCCCCCGGAGCCTCCGGGAACGCTTCCGACGCGCCTTCCCACGAACCGGAAGGCCCCTTCCGGCCTTCCCGCCCGCTCCGCCGCGCCCTGCCCGTTGCCCGCGCCCTTCTGAGCCTGCGCTACCGGGTCCGGGTGGAAGGGCTGGACGCCGTTCATGCCCGCGACGACGGACGTCCGATCCTCTTCCTGCCCAACCACCCGGCGCTCATCGATCCCGCGTTGGCCTACCTCGCC
>CAUHBW010000375.1 GCA_959604115.1 uncultured Bilophila sp.
GAACCCACGGCGCTTGCGGACGCGCTCGGCATTCCGAAACAGACCGTCACCGGGCTTCTGGACCGGCTGGAGCGGGCGGGATACGTCCGGCGCGAGCGGTCCGGGGCCGACAGGCGGCGCACGCGGGTCTTTTTGCTGCCCGAGGGCGAGGCGTTTCTGAGCCGCACCACCGACGAGCTGGAGGCCCGCGAACGCGCCGCAGCCGCGGGCATCGATCCCGCCGACATGGAGACGTTCAACAAGGTCTACGCCGCCATCGTCGCCGGACTTGAAAAACACCTTTTTACCGATTCCGACTAGAGGAACCCTATGTCTCTTTCCCGCCACGATTGTCCCCCGCCCGGCGCGCCCGAACGGGCCACAACTCGGGCCGCCTTTTTCGTCCTCGGCGTGGGCGTGTCCGCATGGGCCACGCTGGTCCCTTACGCCAAGTCCCGCCTTGTCCTTGACGAAGCCGATCTCGGCCTGCTGCTTCTGTGCGTGGGCGTGGGGTCGCTCGCCGCCATGCCCTTCGCCGGTTCGCTGACCGGTCGGTTCGGCTGCCGCAAGGTGCTGCTCGCCTCCATGCCCGTGTTTCTGGGCGTGCTGCCCCTGTTGGCCTCGGTGGAGTCCACGGCGATCATGGCCCTGTGCCTGCTGCTGTTCGGCGCCTCGATGGGCCTCATGGACGTGGCCCTGAACATCCAGTCCATCTTCGTCGAGCAGGCCGCCGGAAAACCGCTCATGTCCGGCTTTCACGGCCTGTACAGCGTGGGCGGCGCGGTCGGGGCCGGAGGCATGGTCGTTCTGCTCGGCCTCATGCCGCCCACGTACGCCGTGGGCGTGGCCTGCATCGCGTTGATCGCGCTTCTCGCGGCCTACGGGCGGCACTTCCTCCCCTACGGCAGCGGCGGGGGCGGACCGCTGTTCGTGGTGCCGCGCGGCATCGTGCTGCTCATCGGGGTGCTGTGCTTCATCATGTATCTGGGCGAGGGCACCATCCTCGACTGGAGCGCGCTGTTCATGACCGTGGAACGCGGCGTCGAACCCGCCCGCGCCGGACTGGCCTACGGGTGCTTCTCGGTGACGATGGTGCTCGGGCGGCTGTTCGGGGACCGCATCGTGCAGCGGTTCGGAGACGCGCGCATCCTCTTCTGGGGCAGCCTGTGCGCCGCCGCCGGATTCGGCATGGTGATCGCCGTGCCGTGGGCGTGGGCGTCGTTCCTCGGCTTCGCCGTGGTGGGCCTCGGCATCTCCAACATCGTCCCCGTGCTGTTTTCGGCCACGGCCCGCCAGAAGTTCATGCCCCTGAGCCTCGCCATCTCCGCCGTGACCACCATCGGCTACAGCGGCGTGCTCACCGGCCCCGCGCTCATGGGCTTCGTGGCCCACGCCACCAGCCTGTTCGTGGTGTTCGGCATCGTGCTGGGCATGCTGTGCTTTGTGGCGGCGGTGTCGAAGGCCGTCCCCTAGAGCGGAGCTTCTCTGGAAAGTCCGCTTCCCGGCGGTTTCCATTCCCAAAGATTCAGGCCGCCGAAGACGCATGCTTCGGCGGCCTTTTCGTTGTCTTGCGGCGGGAGGTCCGCCCGGCTGACGGCGTTTCAAGGCCGCAAGGAGCCAACCGCGCGTTCTCATTGCGGTGCTGCCAACCGGCGTCCGGCGGCGTCCGGGCAAATCGGGCGGGTTGGCGCGGCACGGGGCGGCTCCCGGCCCGCCGTCCGGCGGCTATACGGCGAGTTCGCCCCGCAGGTAGGGGATCACGCGGCCCCGGATGAGCACGGCGTCGTCAGTGAGCGTGCAGCGGAGGGTGCCGCCGCGCGGGGAAAGCTGGCGGGCGAGCAGGTCTTTTTTGCCGAGGCGTTCGGCCCAGAAGGGGACGAGCATGCTGTGCGAGGAGCCGGTGACGGGGTCTTCCGGGATGCCCATTTCCGGGGCGAAGAAGCGGGAAACGAAATCCTCGCTCTCGCCGCGCGCGGTGACGACCACGGCCTTGCCCACGGGCAGGCGGCGCAGGAGGGCGATGTCGGGCGCGAGTGTTTCGACGTCCTTGCGGCTGTCCACGAGCACCAGCAGGTCGCGGTAGAGCCATGTTTCCAGCGGCTCCACGCCGAGGGCGTCGCGGAGCAGGGGCGCGACGGACTCCGGCGGCACGGGTTCGGGGCGGCGCACGGGAAAGGCCATTTCCAGCAGATCGCCGCGTCGGGACACGCGAAGGATGCCGCTCCGGGTGTGGAAGGCCACGGTTTCCCGTCCCGGCTCCAGTTCGTTGAAGACCACGAACGCCGTCCCGAGCGTGGCGTGCCCGCAGAGGTCGATTTCCTCCAGCGGCGTGAACCAGCGCAGGTCGTAGTCGCCGTCCTCCCGGCGGGCCGGGAACGCGGTTTCGGACAGATTGTTCTCCGCCGCGATGCGCTGCATCAGCTCTTCGGACAGGGGGCGGTCAACGGCGCACACCCCGGCGGGGTTCCCCTGAAACGGCGCGTCCGCGAACGCGTCCACCACAAAATAGCGCATGGGCTTTCCTTGTCGGTTGTGCGGGCGTCGCCGGTTTCCGGCGTCGGTTCCCGCGAGTGCTTTACCGCGCCCGGCGAATACGCTACGGTATTTCCGGGCTTCCGTCGTTCGTCAAAAGCGTTTTCCGCCCGCCATCGCGAACGGAGCCGCGCCGCCTTTTTCGGAACCGGCGTCTGTACCTCGAAGCATCGGACGGCGAGCGTTTCCTTGTCCCGGAGACGTTCCCCGCAGCGCGGGCGCGCTTCATACCAATGGAGGGGGGAACGTTGAAACACCCCGAAAGTACGACCGCCGTTTTCGAGGAGAAGGGGGATTCGCTCCGCGAGCGTGTCTACCGGCATCTCAAGGAAGCCATCAGCTCGGGCGCGATCCGCTACGGTCAGTTTCTCGATCAGGATGCGGTCTGCGAAACGCTGGTCGTGAGCAAGACGCCGCTGCGCGATGCGCTCATCCGTCTCGAAGCGGAAGGCTTCGTCACCATCCTGCCACGCAAGGGCGTGTACATCAACCCGATTACGTTGTCGTTCATTCGGAGCGCCTATCAGATCATCGGAGCGGTCGAGGCGGACTGTCTCGCCGAGGTGTTCGACAGCTTCACGCCGTATCACATCCTCCAGCTCGAAGCCTCGAACACGCGCCGGCAGGAATGCCTTCAGCGCGGCGACTATGCGGCCTGCTACGCCGAGGACATGCGCTTTCACGGGCTTTTTCTCGCGCTTTCGGCCAACGAGCTGCTCGATCGGACCCTGCTGCCCCTGCACCGCCGCCTTTGCGATTTTCCACGCCGCGAGCACTCCTCCGAGTGGGAAGCCCTGAACCTCGCCACCCACCGGCGGCTCGTCGATTCCATCAGGCTCGGCAACCGGCAGGCCGCCGTGAGCATCCTGCGCACCGAGCACTGGTCCTACGATCGGCACAGGAAGTATTTTCAGTTGCTGCTGGGTGACGGGGAAGCGGGAAGCGAAGAGAAAGGAAAAGAAAAAGACATGCCTCCGGCGGCTGGGGGGGGGGGCGCCCCCCCCCCCCCCCCCCAAAAAACCCCCGAGCCACCACCCCCCCCAACCACCCC
>CAUHBW010000376.1 GCA_959604115.1 uncultured Bilophila sp.
GTCCGCGCCCAGCTCGGGCAGACGCTCCAGCATGGCCTCCACGGCGGGCAACTGCGCGTCGTAAGGCATGGCGTTCAGACAATAGTACGCCTTCACGCCCGCGGCGTGCGCGTCCCGCACGGCGGCGGCCAGCCCCTCCCCCGAAAACCCGTCGCACGCGGTCCGCAGGCTCAGTTCCGGCCCGCCCATATACACGGCGTCCGCGCCGTACAGCAGGGCGGCCTCCAGTTGCTCCCGGCCTCCGGCGGGCACCAGCAGTTCCGGCGTATTCGGCTTCATTCCCGTCATTCCGACCCCTCCGCAACGGCGGGCCGGGCCGCCTGCTCCGTCTTCCACTGGCTGAGGATCACGCCGCCGATGACCAGCGCGGAAGCGATCCACTGCCCCGCCGTCAGCCGTTCCTCAAGAAAGACCATGCCCATGAACAGGGTCAGCACCGGGACGAGGTTCAAAAACGCCGCCGTGCGCGAGGCGGGCACGGAGCGGATGGCGAAGTTGTACAGCAGGAACGAAATCATGGTCACGCCCACGCCCAGATACAGGACCGCCAGCGTCGGCAGCAGCGGGAATGAATCCGGGAGCTTCACGGCGGGCAGGAACAAGAGGCAAAAGAAGAATATGAGTCCCAGCAGCGACTGCATGGTCGTGATCAGCACGGGCGTACACCGGGAAGAAAGCTGCTTGGCGCAGATGACGTACAACGCGCTGCACAGCATGGCGACGGCTTCCAGCATGTTCCCGAACACTGGGTCCGGCGCGCTCTCCGTGGCGACGGACCCGGCGCTCAGCCAGACCACGCCGACGACCGCCAGCACGAACCCGATCCACACGCGTCGATGGGGGCGCTCGCCGAGCAGCAGCCACGCCGCGAGCACGACCGCGAGCGGCAGGGCGGAAACCACCATCCCGGCCTGCGACGCCGTGGTGTAGGTCATCGCGTAGCCTTCGAAGATGAAATAGAAGCAGGGTTCGCACAGCGCCAGCAGGATGACGAACTTCCACTCCCGGCGCGTCACGCTCCGGTTCAGCAGAATGGGCGGCGCATTCCGCCAGACGGTCAGCCGCAGAACCGACAGGCCGATCAGAGAACTGAACATGCGCCCGAACACCATCACCATGGGATCAAACGCCGACACGGCGACCTTGAGCGCGATGAACGAACTGCTCCAGAGCAGCACCGCGCCCATAAGGGCCAGTCCCGCCTGCACGGACAACGAAACATGGTTTTGCATAAAACGTATCATGGACCAAGGCTCTACCGTGCGAACGCCGAAATGACCAGCCCCCGGACGGCGAAAAGCCGCCGCCCCGCAGGGAAAAGCGCGGCACCTATATCTCTAACCCCTGAAAAGTATAATGGAATTCACAAACGCGCTGTGCTTGGCTGAACCCATACATTTCATCCGGAAAAGGGGGAAACCATGAATTACTGGATCAGCGTTCTTTTCAGGATCATTCCGCTCGCCATGGGCGCGATCTGCCTCGGCTACGGCTGGTACATCTGGGATATGGGCAGCGACGCCAACACCTACGTCGCGGGGCATGTCGTCCTGTTCCTGAGCATCATCTGTCTGGCGTTGTTCACCACGGCGGCGACCATCATCCGGCAGCTCATCCACACCTACAGCGCGGCCTTCAAGGTGCTGCTCCCCCTGATCGGCTACGCCGCCGCTGCCGTGGGCATCATCAGCGGACTGGTCTACGTCCACAGCGGAACGGGCGCGGAACATTTCGTCGCCGGACACGTCGTGTTCGGGCTCGGCCTGATCACCTGCTGCGTGTCCACGGTCGCGCTCTCCTCGACCAAATTCGTCCTCATCCCCGCGAACTCCAAGGCCGGGCCGGGACACAAGCCCGAACAGGGCTTCAGCGGCGGCATGGTGGCGCTTCTGCTCGCCATCCCGATCATCTGCGCGCTGATCGGCTTCATCTGGGGCGTGGACATCCTGCGCTCGGAAGACTCGCCGAACGTGGTGGCGGGGCATGTGCTGGCGGGCATCGGGCTGGTCTGCGCGAGCCTCGTCGCGCTCGTGGCGAGCGTCGCGCGCCAGATCCAGAACACCTATAATGAGGCGGACCGCCGCTTCTGGCCATGGCTCGTCGTCGTCATGGGCACCATCGACATCCTCTGGGGCCTGTACCTGCTGGTCTTCCACTACAGCCCGGTCACCATCGCCCCCGGCTTCGTTCTCATCGGCCTCGGCATCGTCTGCTACAGCATCCTGAGCAAAGTCCTGTTGCTGGCGCTGGTCTGGCGTCATCCCTACCCGCTGGCGAAGCGCATCCCCCTGATCCCGGTCCTCACCGCGCTGACGTGCCTGTTCATCGCCGCCTTCCTGTTCGAAGCCGCCGTGTTCAATCCCGCCTATATGGTTCCGGCCCGCGTCATGGTCGGTCTCGGCGGCATCTGCTTCACTCTGTTTTCCATCGTCTCCATCCTCGAAAGCGGTACCTCCAGCTGAGTTTTTGTGGCGTTTTCGGGGGAATTGGCCTACACTTCCCCCGAACCGACTCCGCCTTGCGGCGGACGCGGCCGGCCCCCCCCCGGGGCCGGCCCCCCCCATTATTTAAGGGGGGTTTTTTTGGGGGTCTTCGCCAAACACCCCCCCCCACCCGACGCGGGCGGGGGGGGGCCGCGCCCGCCCCGCGGGGGGGCCGCCCGCGACTCTTCTTTTCAGGGAGTTTCTATGCAGCTCGACGCCGTTTTCCAGCAACGCCTGAATGAGGCACGGACGCTTTTTGCGGAAGGGAAGGCTCCCGCCGCCGAAAAAATCTATCGCGAACTGCTGGTTCCCGATCTGCCCGCCGGAGGACGAATACTCGTTCAGGACGGGCTGGCCCGCTGTCTCCACGTTCAGGGGCGGCTGGACGAAGCCGACGAAGCGTTCCGCGAATCTCTGCGGCATCTCGAAGAACTGTTCGGCCCCGATCACATCCATGTGGCGGGCGGGCTCCAGAACCTCGCGCGTCTGCGTTCGGAACGCGGAGAATGGGAAGAGGCCGCCCTGCTCGGCGAGCGGGCGCTCGACATCCTCCGGCGGCGGCTCCCCCCCGATGATCTGCGCATCGCCGACGCGCTGCTGAATCTCTCGTCGCACCAGTACGCCGCCAAGAAATACGAAATCGCGGAAACGAACCTCAAGACCGCCATGAAGCTCTGGGAAGCCAAGGAAGGCCGCCGCTGTTTCGGGGTATCCACCTGTCTGAACAATCTTGGCCGGATATGCGAGGAGCGCGGCGAAACCCGTCAGGGCGTGCTGTACCATCGGGAAGCCGTCTCCATCCGCAAGGAAATTTTGGGCGATCATCCCGAGACGGCCTTTTCCCTCGGCAACTACGGCGCGGCGCTCGCCGGAGACGCGCAATGGGACAAGGCCGCGCAGGCGCTGGAAGAGGCGCTGGCCTGTTATGAACGCCTCGGCCTCGCTGACAGCCCCGACGCCGCGACCTGCCGCAGCAATCTGAACATGTGCCGCAGGGCGGCGCGTCAGGCGCAGGAAGGATGACCTGAAGATGTGGAGGGGGAGGGAGAACCTTTCTGAAGAAAGGTTCTC
>CAUHBW010000377.1 GCA_959604115.1 uncultured Bilophila sp.
ATCTGAAAATACTTTTATCTGCAACATATTGATGTAATAATCTATCCTACGAATGCAGCGGGTTATCCGAGCCTCAAAAACCGATGACTGGGCAGGACTCGTGAAATACCAGTCAAGAAACGCTATGTTGTTACGAATGGAAACGGCTTGCCGCCGATGATGGCGCGTTCTGGCAAAGCCATGATGCCACGCGTGATATTCGGTTATGGAAAGTGCCCGGAGAGGATGCTGCGCCGACGCCGGGAGCGTATCCCTTGGAGCCGTACCCAGTCTCAGCTCTTGCGGGAACGCAACTCGAGGATTATGAGGAAAAGACCTCACGTGGGGAGGTCTTCCCTGAACCGTCATCCCTGTGAAACTTCTATGAAAATCAGTTATCCCGCCTTCAAGAGCCTTCTCGCCCTGTCTCTGGGTACCCTCGGCGTGTGCATGTCGGAATTTTCCATCATGGGCATCCTTCCGGCCATCGCGCAAAGCCTTTCCGTCAGTATCCCCGATGCCGGAAATTTCATCTCGGCCTACGCGCTGGGCGTCTGCGTCGGAGCCCCGCTCACAGTCCTTGTGGCGCGCTCCCGCCCATTGCGCGGTATCCTGCTGGGACTCATGCTCGTGTTCATTCTCGGCAACGCCCTGACCGCGCTGGCCCCAAACGCGGCCATGATGCTCGCCGCACGGTTCATCGCGGGCCTGCCGCACGGAGCCTATTTCGGCGTGGCCTCCATCGTCGCGGACAAGCTGGTGGACAGGGCCTTTTCCGTTTTGGCCGTCTCCATCGTGATTGCCGGTGCAACCATCGCGAATCTCGCGGGCGTCCCCTGCTCGACGCTGCTCACTCAGCTGGTTTCATGGCGGCTTGCCTACGGGATCATCGCCGGCGTAGGGCTGTTCGTCATAGTCGGCGTGCTCGTCTGGGTTCCCCGGCTGCCGGGGCTCAAGGACACCGGGTTCCGGAGCCAGTTCCGATTCCTGAAGTTTCCCGCGCCGTGGCTCATCTTCACAGCCATCATGCTGGGGAACGGGGGCATGTTCTGCTGGTACAGCTACATTTCGCCTTTCATGAACGACGTAGCGGGCATCGCATCCTCCCGGATGACGCTGGTCATGATTCTCGCCGGGCTGGGCATGGTAATTGGCAACACCCTTAGCGGACGGCTTTCCATCCGTTTCACCCCGGCTGGCATCGCGGGGACCATGCAGGGCATCATGGGACTCGCGCTCCTGTTGGTATTCTTTTTCGGGATGCACGCTCCGGTCGCGCTGACGCTCATGTTCATCTGCACAGCATGCCTGTTCGGCGTATCCGCCCCACAGCAAATGTTGCTGTTGCAGAACGCCAAGGGCGGAGAAATGCTTGGCGCGGCGCTGGCGCAGGTCGGCTTCAACATTGGGAACGCCATAGGCGCATACTGCGGCGGTATGTCCATCGACTCCGGAAACGGTTACGCCAGTACGGCTTTGATCGGGGCCCTGTTCGCCTTGCTGGGCTTCCTGTTGCTGTGGGGCTATGCCCGAAAAATACGGGACGCACAGCCACTATAATTGAACAGCGTCCTCAACCGTACTCGCACACTTTCCGGGTGAAGGCATAACGCTCCACACGTCGTTGCAGAAAAGCCGGAAAGGTCGTGGCTACGATTTTTATATGAAGAAGATCTGTCCCCAAAGGGTAGGCAGAGGGAGAAATAGGGGAGAAAAAACGAGAACAGGCAGCCATGACAAGCATGTCATAACTGCCTGATTTTGTTCTGGTGCGCCCGGAAGGAATCGAACCCTCGGCCAAGAGCTTAGAAGAACTATGGAGGGGTGCGAACAGGAAACCCATCAACACCATAACAGATTGTACTTGTGTGTTTATACGCTGTATGATTAGGATAGGGAATCCTACAAACATCCGTACCGCGGGCAACCAACGGGCAACCACATGAGTGACGAATCCAAACGAACGTGGCTGACACATCCCGGCAAGCCGGGGGTCGTCTACCGGGAGCATCCTACACGCAAAATCGCGCGTAAGCCAGATCGGTTCTGGGCCATCCGCCACCGCGCCGAGGGAAAACGCCTCATCGAAACGCTCGGCTGGACTTCCGAGGGCTGGACCGCCGACATGGCCCATGCGCTGCTCGTGGAGCTGCAACGCAACGCCAAGCTCGGTCAGCGCCCCCAGACGCTGAAGGAGAAGCGCAAGATGGCGGCGGACGCGAAGGCCCAGGCCGCCCGCCAATCTGCCATGGAAGACCTGAAGGAGATCACCTTTGGCGAGCTTGCCGGGTTCTATCGGGAGTGGGCCTCCGTCAACCGACGAAGCGGGGCAAGCGTTGCCCGCATTCTGGACAGGCATATCCTCCCCGAGCTGGGCGGGAAGAAGGCGGCCGACATTACGCCGGCCACCGTGAACGAACTTAAGGCGATACTTGAGGCCAAGCGCCCGGAGAGAGGCCGCGGCCGGAACGACCCGGACGCCCGCCTCAGCGCGCAAACCGTACTGCACTGCCTCAAGACCGTCCGGGAGGTCTACAATTACGCTCTGGAGACGCCTCATCCAGCCATGCCCGAGAGGATGCTTTACACCGGAAAGAATCCCGCCGTCCTGAGCCGCAGAGGGCGCGGTGTGCGTGTCCCCGCGAACGACGCCCGCAGGTTGCGCATCCTGACGGACGCCGAGATAGCCCGACTCCTCGCCTACGAGGGACAGAATAAAGCCTTCACGGCGGAACTGCGCGATATGGTTCTGCTCTCTCTGGACACGGGCATCCGGGCCGGGGAGCTGATCCGCTTGCGCCGCGAGGATGTGGACACGGAGCGGGGCACGCTCCGCATCCTGTCGGGTTCCGACTCCGGTCTGACCAAAAGCGGCCGAACGCGCATCGTTCATGCCGGATACATTTTTCCCGAGGCCCGCGACGTCCTCCGCCGCCATGCACAGGACGCCTCCCTCTACCTGTTTCCCGGCCGGGACGGCGGCGTGCGCGACGGCACCGCCTTGAGCCGGTCCATGAACCGCATGGCCGAGGCGCTGGGCCTGAACGACGGTGTAACGGACCCGCGCAACCGGGTGGTCTGGCATACCCTTCGTCATACCTTTGCCACTCGGATGCTGGAGTCTGGTGTCGACATCTATACCCTCAAAGAATTGCTCGGCCATTCCAGCGTAGCGGTAACGGAAGGCTACCTGCACCTGTGCGACCGGGACAAACGCGAAAAGGCGCTGGCTCGGCTCACGCTGGAACGCACGGTCACATTTCGGGAACATCAATGACCTTTACACCCTTGTTCTCAAGATAAGCGACAAACGCTTCCCGGGGATAATAAACCTGCTCCCCGATAATCCGCCGCTGGCGCGGGCCTCTGCCGAGCTTGTCATCGTTGGCAAGTGTCTTTGGGCTCAATCCTCCCCCAGTGAACCATTTGACGGCCTTTCTGGCGATCAGCGGCGGATAAAGCGGAATAAGGTAACTCAATACTCCGGGTTCTGCATATTTTTCCATAGCTCTTCTCCATGCGCCCGTTGCAAGCTGAAATTTTCTATAACAGACCATCGACAGTTCG
>CAUHBW010000378.1 GCA_959604115.1 uncultured Bilophila sp.
GGAGGGGAAGGGGAAACTTTCTGGAGAAAGTTTCCCCTTCCCCTCCCCAAACCCCTCCCTTTCCTCTTCAACGACTACCTTATCGAATCCCTCCTTCCGGCTTTACCGCACGCACGCGATTGCGGCAGGAAAACGGATGGGATGAAAAGGGGAGGCGAGCGCACGGGGCAGTTTTTGGGGGAGCTTTTCAGCGTTACAGGTTGAAAGGCGAGCAGACCGGGCCGCCCGCCGCAACGCGGCATGAATTCTGCCGAAGA
Source organism: uncultured Bilophila sp. (assembly GCA_959604115.1). Classification (GTDB taxonomy): domain Bacteria; phylum Desulfobacterota; class Desulfovibrionia; order Desulfovibrionales; family Desulfovibrionaceae; genus Bilophila. The sequence continues at coordinate 258 of CAUHBW010000378.1, forward strand.
GCGTGTCTTCGGCGGGATGACCTTTGAAAAATGGAGATTTTCAAAGGAAATCTGCTCTGAACAGGACCGGACGGCTCTGTTCAAACGGAAACGCCGTGGCTATAGTTACGGCATTCCCGTTGCACAATTTCCCCGGACGCCAATGTGGTGCGGACGGGGTTCCGGGGAGGGGGCGGACGTCACCGGTTTTGGCAATCCCCTTGTCCGGTCACACACGTTTCCAGAGGTCCATTGTGTTCAACAAAAAAACGCCCGAGGACGCGGATCTGCCGTTCGGCCTGACGCGGTTCCTCTCGTGGGTTTCCCTCATCCTGATCCTCGCCTCCAGCGTGATGCTGGCCTTTTTCATCGGCAATTCCGCGCGCAACACCCTGCTGCTCCGGCAGCAGCAGTACGCCATGCTCATGGCCAGCAACCTGAACCAGCAGATTTACCGCCGGTTCACGCTGCCCACGTTCCTCGCCTTCGGGCGCATCGCCCTGCGCCAGAGCATGCAGTACCAGCAGCTCGACGACGTGGTGCAGTCCACCATCCTCGGCCTGCATGTGGAGTCCCTGCGCATCTACGGCGCGGACAAGGTGGTCAACTACTCCATCAACCAGACGGAACTGGGCCGCACCGACCTCACCCCCGCCTCGATGGATCAGGTCATGAGTTCGGGCATTCCGTTCTTCGAGACATTGTCGAGCGTCAACATGCTGTCCGCCATGTTCATGCTCAAGTTGCCGGACGGCAGCTATTCGCTGCGGACCATGTTTCCCCTGACCGTGGACCTCGGCATCAGCGAGAGCACGGGCAAGCCCGAATCCCTCGTAACCGGCGTGCTCGAAATCACGCAGGACATCACCGACGACTACGACAGCGTGGTCCGTTTCCAGTGGCTCATCCTCGCCACCTGCCTCGGCTCGTCCACCATCCTGTTCGCCATCCTCCAGTTCTTCATCATCAAGGCGGAACGCTCCCTCGCCGAGCGCATGGCCCGCAACCGCAAGCTGGAAGCCGAACTCCACCAGAACGAAAAGCTCGCCAGCATGGGCCGCGTCATCGCCAGCATCGCCCACGAAATCCGCAATCCGCTCGGCATCATCCGCTCGAGCTCGGAATTCCTCATCCGGCGCACGCCCGATCAGGAAAAGGGCAGCCCGGCGCAGCGCATCCTCACCGCCATCTACGACGAATCCTGCCGCCTGAGCCAGATCGTCAACGACTTCCTCGACTACGCCCGCCCGCGCGTGCCGCGTCAGGACCGCGTGGACCTCAACGCGCTGCTCAATCAGGCCACCGGCTTCCTTGAGGGCGAAATGAAGCGTCTCCATGTGGAATGCGTCCGCGATACGGAGCCCTCCCTGTTCGTCCTCGGCGACAAGGACCTCCTGTACCGGGCGTTCTACAACATTCTGGTGAACGCCTATCAGGCCATCGGGGAAAACGGCTCCATTACGATCCGGGGCGAACGCCGCGAAGACGGCATGATCGCGCTCTCGTTCCGCGACAGCGGGCCGGGCTTCCCGCCCGACCTTCTGCCCAAGCTCCTCGATCCCTTCTTCACCACCAAGGATCACGGCACGGGCCTCGGCCTGCCCATCGTCAACACCATCGTCACGGCGCACGGCGGGCAGCTCGTCCTCAGCAACCCCGAAGAGGGCGGCGCGATGATCACCATCCTCCTGCCGGTTGCCAGCGACCCGGATATAAGCGACACTCCCGAAAGCGGCGCATCCCTCGGAACGGACGAACCCGTCACCCTGACCGATCCGCTGCCCGACGACGAAGACGACACGCGGAAGGCCGAAACCTCTCCGCAGACACGCTAGACAAGGATGTTCTCATGAACGACAAGGTACATCTGCTGCTGATCGACGACGAGAAAAACTACCTGCTCGTTCTGGAAACGCTGCTGACCGAAGCGGGGTACGCCGTGACCGCGCTGAACGACCCGGAAACCGCACTCGCGTTCCTTGAGGAATCCGAGGTCGATATCGTCATCACCGACATGAAGATGCCCCGCATCTCCGGGCGCGAGGTGCTGGAGCGGGTCAAGAAGAACTGGCCCCACATCCCGGTGCTGATCATGACGGCCTTCGGATCCATCGAAAGCGCCGTGGAGGCCATGCGCTACGGGGCCTTCAACTACATCACCAAGCCGTTTTCCAACGACGAGCTGCTGCTGTCCATCCAGAACGCCGCCGAGCTGGCCCGCGCGCACCGCCAATACCAGCTTCTGCGCGAAAGCCTCGAAGAACGCTACGGCAAGCATCAGATCATCGGACGCAGCCGGGCCATCCGCGACATGCTGGCCCTTGTGGACCGCGCCGGGCCGAGCCGCGCCACCGTGCTCATCACCGGCGAATCCGGCACCGGCAAGGAACTTGTCGCGCGCGCCATCCATTTCTCCTCGCCGCGCAGTCAGGAGCCGTTCGTGTCCGTGAACTGCATGGCCCTGAACCCCGGCGTGCTCGAAAGCGAACTGTTCGGCCACGAGAAAGGCTCCTTCACCGGCGCGGTCGCCATGCGCCGGGGCCGGTTCGAGCAGGCCAGCGGCGGCACGCTCTTTCTCGACGAAGTGGGCGAACTGACGCCCGAGCTTCAGGTGAAGCTCCTCCGCGTGCTTCAGGAACGCCGCTTCGAACGCGTGGGCGGCAGCGAGGAAATCGAGGTCGACATCCGCATCGTCGCCGCGACGAACAAGGATCTCATGCCGCTGGTGCAGGCCGGAACCTTCCGCGAGGACCTCTACTACCGGCTCAACGTGGTGCATATCCCGATTCCGCCCCTGCGCGAACGCCGGGAAGACATCCCCCTGCTGGTGGCGCACTTCGCGGAAAAGGCCGCCAAGGAAAACGGCATCCCGCCCAAGACCTTTTCCACCGAGGCCCTGAACCATCTTTCCGGCTACGAGTGGCCCGGCAACATCCGACAACTGCAAAACGTGGTCGAGCGTTGCCTCGTGCTCGTGCCCGGCGACGTCATCACGCTTGAGGATCTGCCCGCCGAAATCCGGGACGAGGAGGCGCAGTTCAAGAGCGCCGTGGACCTCCTCCCGGTACAGCTCGATCTCGCGGACACCCTCGAACGCATCGAGGCCGCGCTCATCCGCCGCGCGCTCGTCCGCGCCGACTTCGTGCAGGCCAAGGCCGCCGAGCTTCTCGGCATCTCCAAGAGCCTCATGCAGTACAAGCTCAAAAAGTACAGTATTACTGGTCACTAAAGAAAAGGAATCGGGGGAAGGGGAGAAGGAACCCTTCTGAAGAAGGGCTTCCTTCTCCCCTTC
>CAUHBW010000379.1 GCA_959604115.1 uncultured Bilophila sp.
CGGCACGCTCATCGCCGTGGGGACCCTGCTCATGAAGGAACAGGGCATGCCGTGGGAGCAGGCCCTGTCCACCCTGTTCGGGGTGTGCTTCGTCGGCGGGTTCGTGGTCATGGCGGGCAGCCGGATCATGCCGTTTTTGCGGAAGATCATCACCCCCACCGTGGCGGGGATCACGGTCATGATGATCGGGCTGTCGCTGGTGCGCGTGGGCGCGGTCGATCTCGCGGGCGGGTTCGCCGCCAAGGCGAACGGCTCCTTCGGGGATCTCTCCAACCTGCTGCTCGGCACGCTGGTCATCCTCGTGATCCTGTTCGTCAACCGCAGCAAGAACCCGCTCCTGCGGATGAGTTCGCTCATCGTGGGCATTCTGGCGGGCTTCGCGGCGGCTGCGGTCATGGGCAAGGTCAACTGGGGCATCCTTTCCGAACAGCACACGTGGTTCATCATGCCCGTGCCGTTCAAGTTCGGGTTTTTCGGCTTCGACCTGCATTCCTTCCTCGTCCTGAGCTTTCTTTTCCTCGTGGTGGTCATCGAGGCCATCGGCGACCTGACCGCGACCAGCGTGGTGTCCGAGCAGCCCGTGCGCGGGCGCGTCTACCGCAGCCGTCTGGCGGGGGGCATCCTCTGCGACGGGCTGATGACCGTGCTCGGCGCGGTCTTCGGCTGCTTCCCGGTGGCGACCTTTTCCCAGAACAACGGGGTCATCCAGCTGAGCGGCGTCGCCAGCCGCAAGGTCGGCAGGTTCTGCGGCGCGCTGTTCATCCTGTTCGCGCTGTTTCCGGTCATCGTGGTGTTCTTCCAGCTTCTGCCCCGGCCCGTGCTCGGCGGCGCGCTGGTGGTGCTCTTCGGGACCATCGCCTGTTCGGGCATCCGCATCCTGTTGCAGCACGAGGTCAACCGCCGCGAATCCATCATCATCGCGGTGTCCATCGGCGTGGGGCTGATGTCCATGACCACGCCGGAAGCCTTCGAGAAGCTGCCCCGGTTCCTGAAGATATTCTTCGATTCCGCCATCGTTTCCGGCGGCGTCACCGCGATGATCGCCCATCAGCTCCTGCCGAAGGGCATCTGCCCCTACGAAGGCGACGAGGACGACGAGGACTGCAATCCGCACTCGGAATTCCTGTTCAACAAGCACGAATAGAAGGCTCGCCCCCGACGCGGGAAAAGCCCGGGCCGCACTCCGGGCTTCCTCCGGCTTCGGAAAACCGTTTCCGAAAAAAGTCTGGAAAAGAAGGATGTTGGATACGAAGTCCGAAAACGAAGCCTTCGGAATCTTTTTGAGGATAACAAACCGTAAAATAAGGATATTACCGGAAGGGACGCTGGTTGCCCGCCGTGTAGGCGGTTTAGAAGTTGTCCAGCAGCGCAGCCAAGGTACGGAACATGTTGCCCGCCGTGTAGGCGGTTTAGAAGTGTACTGCCTTGAGCTGCCTAACGATGAAAAGGTTGCCCGCCGTGTAGGCGGTTTAGAAGTTCAGATCGCCGGTCTTGTACTCGGCGTTCTCGTTGCCCGCCGTGTAGGCGGTTTAGAAGTGCTCGACCCCGCTACTTCAGCCGGGCTGAATGTTGCCCGCCGTGTAGGCGGCATGGTTCCAGTCTTTTCCTTTTCCCTCCCAATGAGAACAGCCCGGTTTTCCGGGCTTTTCTTCGGTTCGGGGCCTGCGGAGGGGGCTCCGGTTCAGGAGGAAGGCGCGCGTCCGGCGCACTCCGGGCATCTGCGTCTCAGCTCTTTCGCATTGGCTTCCACGTCTATTCCCGGCTGCGGTGAGCCGTACCCCCGCGCCGCCGCCCGGCATTCCGCCTCGTCCATCGGGGAAGCGTGCCTGTAGCCGCGCCGGAGCATCTCCCGCACAAGCTGTTCGTGCCGCCGGAAGACAAGGCGCGGATCGACGAGCCTTCCGGCGAGGAAGCCGTCGATGCGCTTTCCGCGTTTCATGGTTCCGAGAAGCATGTGCAGCTCGACATGTTCCCCGAGCAGGTGCTTGCGGCACATCGTCTCCGGGGGAAGCATCCACATCCGCATGTCCGTCTCCTTTTTGCCGAGCGTATGCGCGGGCGCGCGCCGGGGCAATGAGCAACTTCCCCTCGGAACCGTTTCCCGCCGGGAAATCCCGGGGCGTTCCCACGGAATACGCCGCAGCGTCCGATCCGGGGCTATTTCGGGCGGTAAACGCGGTTTTTGGCTCTGTACACGCGGAGGTTCTCCTGTTAGAGCAGGGAAGGGTTTTCTTTCACAATCCTGTTTCTTCAGGCGTGTTTTCCGTTGCGGACGGAAGCCGCGCCGTGGTGGAAGGCGTATGTTCGATTCGAGTTATCCCCTTGTGTTTCTTGCGTGGTTCCTTGGCGGTTTCGTCAACGGCGTCAGCGGGATGGGCGCGGCTATGGTCGCGCTGCCCATTGTTGCCTGCGTGCTGGAGATGAGCGAGGCCGTGCCGTCGAGCTGTCTGGTGGCGACGGTGGTGGCGATCTACGTGGCGTGGATGTACCGGGCGCACTGCCGGTATGCGCCGGTGGTGCCCATGTTCATCGGATGCATACCGGGCGCGCTCGTCGGGGTGTACGTCCTGCGGGTGGTGCCGGGGGTCTGGTTGCAGGCGGTGCTCGGGCTGGTGCTGGTGGCCTACGTGGTGTGGCAGCGTTTCCACCGGGCGGGCGCGGCGCATCCCGAGAACGTTCCGGCGGGGGCGGCTTCGGGATTCGCTTCGGGATTCGCCAACGCGGCGATCAGCTTCAGCGGGCCGCCGGCGGCGATCTATGCACTCTATGTCGGGTGGGACAAGGACACCACGCGCGGCACGCTCGGCCTCTATTTTCTCGGCATCTGCATCGTCACCTGCGTCATGCAGGCGGCCGCCGGATTTTTCACGCCCGTGGTGCTCAAGGCCGCCCTCTACGGCATGCCCGGCGCGCTGGCTGGGCTGCTCGCCTCCCTCCCATTCGCCCGCACCGTCCGCGAGAACGTCTTTCAGGGCATTCTCCTCGTCATGATCGCCCTCGCCGGTCTCATCTGCATCGCCAGAGCCGCTCAGGAGATGTTGTAGGAGACGAGATTGGGGGAGGGGGAAACTTTCTGGAGAAGGGGGGAGCTCCCCCTCGTTTCCCCCTTCCCCAAACCTGCCAGTACGGCTCGCACCCCTCCCTTTCCCCTTCAAAGACTTTTGACTTTATCGAATCCCTCTTCTCGGGTTTCCCTGCGGGCGGAGGTCCGGGGCGGCGAGTCCTTTCTTATTGAAGAGGGGAGCTCTGGGGAGAGCCGGTTCGTCGCGTTTTGTTTTGTGAAAGGCATATGATAAAGGATGATTGGCGGGACATGCCGGGCGGCGTGTCCCTTTTTCATGGTATTGCCTTCGATGAAATGATAGCATCCTCACGATGCCTTTTTTCTTTGGAGGGGGAACGCCGATTTCCAGCCCAGCGTGTATGCCACCGTTTTCCCCTTGCACGGAGGAAACGCCGGCGCAACGGATTGTCACGGGCGGGCTTTTTCTTGCCTTTTTCGTATGGAGAAAACGCC
>CAUHBW010000380.1 GCA_959604115.1 uncultured Bilophila sp.
CTATCAGCTTTTGCAGGAATATTTCGCGTATCCCGAGCACCTGCTGTTCTGGGACGTGGCGGACATCGGACGACGTCGGGAACTCGGGGAACTGGCCTCCTTCGATCTGCTCCTGCCTGTGGACGCGGACCCGCCCGAAAAGGTGGAGGCCGGGCTGTTCAGGACCTGCGCCGTGCCCGTGGTGAATCTTTTCGAGCGGTTGGCGGAGCCTATCCGCGTGGCCTACGAGCGCGCCGCCTATCCGCTTGTGCCGGACATGCGCCATCAGCAGGGCACGGAGGTCCATTCCGTGCTCCGGGTGGATGCGCTGGAGGGCGGCGAGCGCACGTCGGTGACGCCGTATTTCTCCCTTGCCGAAAACTCCGATGCCGCGCCGACCAGATACTGGTTCCTGCGCCGCAAGCCGTCGCTGGACGGCGTGGGCACGGACGTGTTCCTCTCGTTCAAGGAAGCGGCGTTCCGTCCGGAAAAGGCCCGCCCGTGGGTGGCTTCGGCGCGGGTGCTGTGCACCAACCGCCACCGGGCCGCCAAACGCTGGCAGCAGGGCGAACTGACGCGGGACACGGACATGCCGGTAGCCGCGCTCCGGTTTTGCGGCCCGCCTTCGCAGCAGCACGATCCGCCTATGTTCGGCGGCGAATTGTGGAAGCTCGTTTCCCACCTGAGCCTGCACCACCTCTCCCTGACCGGGCCGGACGCCGGACAGGTGCTGCGCGAGCTGCTCAAGCTGTACGCCCCTCGCGGGGACGCCTTTTCGCAGCGTCAGATCGCCGGGGTGCAGGATCTGTCCGGCCAGACCGGCATGCTGCCCCTGCGTGAAGCGCCGGGCAGTGCTGTGCGGGGCACGCGATTCTACCTCACGCTGGACGAAGCGGCCTTCGGAGGCGGCAGCGCGTTCCTGTTCGCCGGCGTCCTCGACGTCTTTTTCGGTCTGTACGCCAACGTCAACACCTTTACGCAGCTCAAGCTGATGACGCTGAGCCGCAAGGGAGTGTGGTGCTCATGGCCTCCGAGATCCGGCGCACGCCCGTTGCTGTAAATATGGAAGAAGGGTCCGCGCTGGAGCGGTTTCTGTCCGCTCCGTGGCGTTTTGACGTCTGGCAGGCGTGCAGCGTCCTTGAAGCGGCCCCTGCGGAGGATTTTCCCGGCGGCGGACCGCACGGCGCGCGGATGGACTGGGGCGTTCCGGCGTCCTGCGATTTCCCGGCGGCCCCGGTGCGCGGCGTGGTTTTCCGTGAGGGCGAGCCTCCGCGTCTCGACGTGAATCTGCCGGGTTTTGCCGGACTGGACGGCCCGCTTCCGCCGTGGATCGCGGAACTGGTGCGGGAGCGTTCGCGGGAGGGCGACCCGGCCTTTCAGGATTTCCTTGATCTGTTCCACAATCGGCTGCTTCGCCTGTGGCGCGACATGGCCTCGGGACTGTGCCCGGAGCTCCAGCCGGACGGCCCCGCGAAGGGGCATCCGTTTTCGGCCTTTCTCGGGGCCGTTTCCGGCCTTCCCGGCACGGGGGAGCGGGAACGCGAACTGGCCATGCCCGGCCCTGTGCCCGGTCGGGGGAGCGTGTCCGCCGCGCTGTTCCGTTCCTGCGCCGCCGTCTGGGGCATGGGGCCGCGTTCGGCGGCGGGGCTGGAGAAACTGGTGAAGGCGGCCTTCGGGGTGAAGGCGCGGGTGGAACCGTTCCGGGGCGCATGGGCCGACCTGCCGGAAGAAGACCGCACCCGCCTCGGCGGCAAGGCGGCGGGCAACGCCCGGCTCGGGGAAACGGCCCTGCTCGGACACCGGGTTTTCGACGGAACCGCGGGCGTCACCCTGCGCCTCGGCCCGCTGACGGAGCAACAACGCCGCAGCTTCCTCCCGCCGCCCGCCGGAACCCGCCGCGCCGACCTGCTCGCGCTGACGCGCTGGTATCTGGGCGGCGGCGTGGAGTGCGAGGTGGCGCTGGAGTGATTCGCCTATTCAGACGGAGGATCGGAAGAAACGCAGCGGAAGGCGGACTCTTGCGGCGGATGGTCCCGCGTTTATGGGCGGCCTAGAGCGAAGTGCCGGGCAACCATGTAACGGCCGCAAAGGCAAGGAGGACTCCGCCGGGAGCTACATAATTGCCATTTATTGCGATGTTGTTTGGCGACATATTGCCGTACCCGCCGGGCACGGCGGAATTGCTGACGGTCGCCGGAAAGATGTTGGCCCAGTTCAGCATGTACATGATCAGGACACGTTCGAGATTGTAGAACAAGCCGTCGATGACGCTCCATGAGGCGACGACATGAGGCGCGCCGCCGGTGTCGCAGCATGTCGTCGTCAGGACATAGGCGTTGATGGGGGCGATTGTCGGGAACGCAAATCCCATTTCCGCCACAGTCTGCGCTCTGGCATTGAACCGTTGGTGGATATTGGTGGAACTTCCAAAATACCAATTATTCGTCGTCGTATTATGGATAGCGTACAAGCCGCTTGCGGCGGGAATGCCGGGTGGAACCATACCGGTTCCGGGTCCTCCGCCGGGAACCATCGGACCGAGGGAAATCGGCGCGCCGAAAGCAAAATCGATTGTAGCCATAGGTCCTCTCATGGCGTTTGGTGCTCCCTAAAAGGAACGTATAGATTAATAATCATATGCTAATCTATAGATTGTTTTCGGTGAAAATGAAAGGGGGGAAACGCAACATGCCCATGAAAGCCACGCCGACCGATACGGACACCGCAATTTGCACCGGCTACGAGGCCCTGTCGCGCCCGTTCCGTTATGTTCTGGAATATTACCCGGACGATCCGCCGGATCTGGAGTCGTTGGCGGGCAAGCCTCACACGGTGAATCTGCCCCTGCCCGACGGCACGACGCGCCCGCTCAACGGCATCGTCTTCCGGGCGGAGCGGGGGCCGTCCACGGTGCGGTCGGCCCGGTACGGGCTGGAGCTGCGCCCGTGGTTCCTGCTGCTGGACCGGGAGCGCACCTGCGCCGTGTTTCAGGACATGAGCGTGCCGGAAATCGTAACCAAGGTCTGCAACGACGCGGGATTCGGGAATCTTCGCAATGCCCTGACCTCAAGCTATGCGAAGCGGGAGTACACCGTCCGCTACGGGGAAACCTCCTTCGCGTTCCTCAGCCGCCTCATGGCCGAAGCGGGCATCTTCTACTTTTTCGAACACGACGCGTCCTCGCATACGCTGGTGATGGCGGATTCGCTCGGCGTCTGTACGGATTGCGCGCAAGGCTCCACATTGGCATGGCTTCCCGGCGCGCGCGGCGAGGACGGGAAACTTCCCGATACGCCCTCGGCCCACATTTTCGAGGTTTCCCTGTCCCGCCGGACGGTTCCGGCCTCCTGCTCCGTGGACGACTACAATCCGTTGACCCCTTCCACCCGTCTCGCCGGAAACGCGGGGGGCGGAGCGTTTCCCTGTCTCGGCTTCCCGATGGCCGGACACACCGATCAGCAGAGCGGTGAAGCGTTGGCCGGGATACGGCTGGATGCGTGCGAAGCGGGAGAATGTTTGCTGCACGGGGCGTCTT
>CAUHBW010000381.1 GCA_959604115.1 uncultured Bilophila sp.
GGGGAGAACTTTCTGAGGAAAGTTCTCCCCTCCCTTCCCCCAAACCCCCATCCCTCCTCTTTCAAAGACTTTCGTCCTTATCGAATCCATCCCGTCGGCTTGCCGCGCGGGCGGAGGTTCGGGCGGGATGTTTCTTCTTATTGAAGAGGGAAAAGGCCGGAGGGGGAGGAGTCTTGCCTTTTTATTTGAGGGAACGGGGGAATCGGAGAAAGGGAAAACCGAGACGGGGAGGTCCGGGAAAGGGAGACCGGAGGAGGGCGGTTCCCGTAACATGGGCTCGGAAAAGGCGAGGTTTCCGGCCTCGCCTTTTTCGGGAAACGTTTCCCTCTCTCGATCAAGAAGAAGGAACGCCCGCTCTCCGTCCACAGGAAAACGCAACGATATGCCATCAATGCATTCAACGGCCTTGAACAGAAAAAACGCCCGGCCTCCCGCCGAGAGGGCGGACCGGCAGGAGGGATTCGATAAGGAAGAAAGTCTTTGAAGGGGGGAGGTTTGGAGGGTGGAAGGGAAAACGTGGGGGTGCTCCCCACTTCTCCAGAAAGTTTCCCCTTCCCCCCTCCAATCTTTTCCCTTTATTCCTGCCTCGGAACCCCGGTCGAATCGCGGACGATGAGGTGGTGGCGGAACTCGACGCGGGTGATGTTGAGCCCCGAGGCTTCGCCGGAGAGCTTGGCGTGGAGGATTTCAAAGGCGTTGCGGCCCTTGTCCTCGATGTAGTGTTCGACGGTGGTCAGGCCGAGAGGCCGCAGGCGCGAGGGGAACACGTTGTCGAACCCGCACACGCTGTAGTCCTCCGGCACCCGGCGGCCCGCCGCGAGGATGGCGTCCAGCACGCCGTAGGCCACCATGTCGTTCACCGCCATGAAGGCCGTGATGCGGCGATCCGAAAGGCAGGCCCGCGTCAGATCGAACCCGACGGCGTGCTCGATGGAAATGTTGTCCCGCTCCTCTTTGGGCGTCACGTCGCGCGACTTCACGAGGACCGAGCCCTCGGGGCATTCCTCCCGGAAGGTGTCCCGCACGCCCTCCAGACGCCGGACGCGCGCGGAGTTGGCCTCGTTCAGCGTGGTGGAGACGTAGGCCACATGCCGATGCCCAAGTCCGATCAGGTAGCGGGCGATGATGACCCCGGCGCTGTAGTTGTTCATCTCCACCGTGTCCACGTTGAGGCTCGTGTTGCGGTCCCCGATGACCACCACCGGCACCAGCCGGTCCACGCGCTCCACCAGCTCGGTGGACTGCGGCATCATGGTGAAGATCACCCCGGCAAGGCCCGAACCCGCCACGGCGTTGAGGATGCGGACCTCGTTGTCCGCGTCGCGGTAGGTGGTGTAGACCAGCGTGTCGCATTCGCGGTCGGCGGCGGCCTGCTGGATGGACTGCACGAGAGTGGAATAATAGGGATTGAGGACGTTGGGGCAGACGATGAGGACGGTCCTGCGGTCGAACAGCGCGGGACGCTTGCGGGAAACGGCGACGTAGCCGAGGGCGTCGGCGGTTTCGCGCACCTTGCGGATCGTCTCGGCGGAGAAGGACACGTCCGCCCGCCCGCTGAGAATCATGGAAACCGTAGCCGGGGAAAAGCCCGATTCCCTGCTCACGTCCGTCAGGGTCACTCTGCTTCTGGAAGTCACGGCATCCTCTTTTGTCTGTTGGTGGAGCCATATAGGCATAAGAGCCTTCGGCTGTCAAACCTGGAGCGGATTTATTGAATATTTAATAAAACTCACCAAAAGAACGGGAAAAAGCGGACATGAGATTAAAAATTTTACGTTTCAGCGAAAAAAGGACACCGGGCATATTGCCAAGTTTTCCGTTAGATGGCATTGCTTCTTTGTGGTTACGCGTAGTTTTGCGTTTCGGCGTGAAAGGACGCGGAGAAAGCTGGCAAAGGTCTTATTGAATATTTAATGCAGGAGGGACGCTTCGACGAAGCCCGGCCCTCCGAAAGGCCCCTGTCCCGATTCCGGGCAGGCAGGGCGGCGAGGCCGTCCCAAGGAGCATCGCATGAGCGCACCCAGCAAGCAGGAAATCCGCAAGGTCGTCCTTGCCAGCCTGCTCGGAGCCACCATCGAATGGTATGACTTCTTCCTCTACGGCGTCGTGGCGGGCATCGTCTTCAACAAGCTGTTCTTCCCCACCGCCGATCCGTTCATGGGCACCATCCTCGCCTACAGCACCTTCGCCATCGGCTATCTCGCCCGCCCGCTCGGGGGCTTCGTCTTCGGCCACTTCGGCGACAAGCTGGGCCGCAAGAGCATGCTGGTGCTCACCATGCTCATCATGGGCCTTGCGACCATCGGCATCGGCCTCGTGCCGACCTACGCCCAGATCGGCATCGCCGCGCCCATCATCCTCCAGACCCTGCGCCTCTGTCAGGGACTCGGCCTCGGCGGCGAATGGGGCGGCGCGGTGCTCATGACCTACGAATACGCCAGCAAGCGCGAGCGGGCCTTCTACGCCAGCATTCCGCAGATGGGCCTCGCCACCGGCCTGTGCCTGTCCTCCGGCGTGGTCGCGCTCCTGTCGTGGGGCCTCACGAACGAGCAGTTCATGGCATGGGGCTGGCGCTGCGCGTTCCTGATCAGCGTGGTGCTGGTGGGCATCGCCCTGTACATCCGCATGCACATCCTCGAAACCCCCGACTTCCAGAAGGCGCGGCAGAGCGGCAAGACCGAGCACAAGAGCCTGCCCATCGTGCGCGTGTGCAGGGAGCACCCCGGCAACATCGCGCTCGGCGTGGGCGCGCGCTGGATCGACGGCGTGTTCTTCAACGTGCTGGCGGTGTTCGTGATCACCTATCTTGTGCAGTATGTGGACATTCCCCGCACCCATGCGCTGACGGTCGTGATGATCGCCGCGCTGGTGATGTGCCCGTTCATCCTGATTGCGGGGCGTCTCGCGGACCGCTTCGGGCGCGGCAAGGTCTACGGCGTCGCCAGCCTGCTGTGCGGCCTGTCGATCTTCCCCTCCTTCTGGCTGATGGAAGGGAGCGGCGGCAACATGTTCCTCATCGGGCTTGCGATCGTCATTCCTTTGAGCATATTCTATGCGGGCGTCTTCGGCCCCGAGGCCGCGCTGTTCTCCGACCTCTTTCCGCCGGACGTGCGCTACACCGGGATTTCCATCGTGTACCAGTTCCCCGGCTTCCTCGTGGCGGGCATCGTCCCCGGCCTGTGCACCCTGTTCATGAAGTGGAACGACGGCGATCCGCTGTATGTATGCCTGTTTACGCTCCTCGCCGGAGCGACCAGCGCGGCGTCCGCCTTCATCGTCCAGAAGAAGCACAACGCCGCCGTCCGCAGGAGCCCCGACGGCGACGTCGAGCATGTGTGACGAGTAGGGAGAACCGGGGGAAGGGCTTCCATCCCTTCCCCCTGCCTCCCATCCCCTCATCCTCCTAAGACTTTCTTGCCTATCGAATCTCTTTCTTGGGTTTTCCGCGCGGGCGGAAGTGGGGGCGGAGCGGTTTTTTTTGGGGGGGGGAAGGAAACGCGTTTTTCCGGG
>CAUHBW010000382.1 GCA_959604115.1 uncultured Bilophila sp.
CGCTGTGCCCATACCTTTTTCTCAGCTGTCTGCCTTGCTGTTACCGTTATCTTTTATCTTAATTAATGAGTCCTGACCCTAGGGACGGATTATCCCAAACTTGCAGCCGTACTCGGCGGAACCACGCTACCCAATTGGGGGCGTACAATTGCTGATGCACATTTTATTGATTCCGGGAGCGAATCAAAGAAATGGTGGGTGCTAGCCGTAAATTCAACATCCGGTGACATCTAGACATCAACATAACATACTTATAATTATTATCATTAAATCCTAACCTATAATAAGTATATACGGGTCATATGTCGACACTCCTTTTTTTATAGACACTTCCTTATCAAGCTATTGAGGCGTGACGCCAGAAGCCCCGGCGGGAGAGATTCCGCCGGGCTTCTCGTTTATGCGGTGCGGCGGACGGTTTCGGTCATCCAGCGGATTTTGTGTTTTGTGGCCTGCCCCATGAAGAGGAAGGGCAGGGCGTTACGGGTGAGGTGGAAGAAGCGTTGCCGATTCCCGGCAGCATCGGTCTGGGCGTCCGGGATGAAGGCCGTGGCCGCGAAGTTGGGAGGATGGCGCGGAGCCGGTCTAGTCCCGCAGGAGCTTGGCGTGCCTGTGCGGCATGCCTCCAGCGGCGTCGGTGGTGAGCATGGCGTTACCCTCGAGAGGCGTTGAGGATGCGGGCGTATTCGAACAGGCACATGGCGGGGTTGTGTTGCTCGGGGAGCCGATCAGCAAGGGAACTGAGGCTACGCGACAGGAGTTCGGTCAGGTAGTTGTCCATCTGGCTATACGGGCGGAGTTCCGAGAAGGGAGGGTACTTCCTACGCCGGGATCATCGAAGGCATGCGTTTCAAGAAGGTTGATCTCTGCTGGATCGGCAACAAGGGTGCGATCCAAATCGTGGACCGCGCCGACGGTTCCGTCTTCGCCAAGACCACGGCGTTCGACGGCACGGACGGGTATTATTCCCTGCTCGTGGTGAACAGGGACAGCAAGCTCCGGAACGTGGACGACGTGTTGAATCATGCGGCGGACCTGCGTTTCAGCAACGGCGACCCGAATTCCACCTCCGGCTTTCTGGTGCCCGGCTACTACGTGTTCGCCAAGAACGGCGTGGACCCCAAGAAGATCTTCAAGAACGTGGTCGCCGCCAACCACGAGTCCAACGCGCTGGCCGTCGCCAACGGACAGGTGGACGTGGCGACCTGCAACAACGAAGCCATAGGCCGGCTGGAAGTCGCCCACCCTGAAAAGGCCGGGCAGATCCGTGAGATCTGGCGTTCGCCGCTTATCCCGAGTGACCCGCTGGTGTGGCGCAACAGCCTTTCCGACGATACGAAAAAGAAGATCGCCGACTTCATCTTCGGCTACGGCGTGAAGGGCGACGTGGCCCACGCCCGGACCATTCTCGAAAAGCTTCAGTGGGGCTCTTTCAAGCCTTCCGACAACACGCAGCTCACGCCGCTCCGCCAGCTCGAACTGTTCCGCGAAAAGAGCAAGCTGGAGGCCAACGCCGACATGGACGCGGCGGAAAAGGCCGAACGCATCAAGAAAATCGACGCGGCTCTCTCCGAACTTTCCCAGTAAATTTCCACTCCCGGCGCGTTCCGTTCCCGCGCCGGACGCCTCCGAAATCCGGCGGGGCGGACGCCCCGTCGGCCTTTTCTCCAAAGGATGGTTATGAGTTCCGAGTTTATTCTGAATCCTCCGCGCAGGCGTTCTGCGGATCTGCTGCGTCTGCTGGGCTGGACGATCGTGCTGGCGTTTCTCGTCTGGTCATGGCGGGGAGCGGAAATGCACCCCCTGACCCTGCTCTCCGAATCGGGGAACATCCTGACGCTGGTGCGCGACTTTTTCCCGCCGGACTTCACGGACTGGCGCTTGTATGTCGAGGAAATGGTGGTGACGCTGCAGATCGCGGTATGGGGCACACTGCTGGCCGTGGTCTGCGCCGTGCCTCTGGGCATCCTGTCCTCGGACAACATCGTGCCGTGGTGGGTGTACCACCCGGTCCGCCGCCTCATGGACGCCGCCCGCGCCATCAACGAAATGGTTTTCGCCATGCTGTTCGTGGTCGCCGTGGGCCTCGGCCCCTTCGCGGGCGTGCTGGCCCTGTGGGTGCACACCACCGGCGTGCTCGCCAAGCTGTTCTCCGAAGCAGTGGAGGCCATCGAGCCGAGCCCGGTCGAGGGCGTGCGCTCCACCGGCGCGTCCTTCCTTGAAGAAGTCGTGTACGGCGTCATCCCGCAGGTGTTCCCGCTGTGGATTTCCTATTCCCTTTATCGGTTTGAATCCAACGTCCGGTCGGCCACCGTCGTGGGCATGGTCGGCGCGGGCGGCATCGGCATGGTCCTGTGGGAGCTCATCCGCAGCTTCGCCTTTGAACAGACGTGCGCGGTCATGGCGCTCATCGTGCTGGTCGTGGTCGTCTTCGACATGCTTTCCCAGCAGCTTCGCAAGAGGGTGATGTGATGTCCGCACGCTATGCCGTCTATTACGCCCCCGCCTCGACGGACGCGTTGCACCAATCCGTGACGCCGCTGCTCGGGTACGACGCTCTGATCGGAAAAAACGTGCCGCAGATCACGCCGCCGGACGTGGACGCGGCCCTCTGGAAGGTTCTCACCCGCGTTCCCGCGCACTACGGGCTGCACGCCACGCTCAAGGCCCCCTTTGAACTGCGGCACCCGGGCATGGAAAACGCGTTGCTGCGGGCCGTGGAGGAAGTCGCCTCCCGGTTTCTGCCCTTCGACGCGCCGTCCTTGTCGCTGGCCTATCTGGGCAAGGAAGAGAAGGGGTTTTACGCACTCGTGGCCGGGGGGCGGTGTTTGCTGCTGTCGTTTCTGGAACGCGCCTGCGTGATGGACCTTGACGCGTTTCGGGCCCCGCTGCGGACAGAAGATGTGGCCCGGCGCGGCAACCTGACCTTCCGGGAGCGGAGCAACCTGTACATGTGGGGCTACCACCGCGTTCTCGACGCATTCCGCTTCCACATCACGCTGACCGACGCCATCCCCGACGCGGGGCGGCGCGCCCGGGTGGGCGAGAACCTGCGCGCGGCACTGGAAGGCGTGCTGGGCGCGCCTCTGCGCATCGACGCCCTGACCCTGTTCCGGCAGGAGAACCGCAACCGGCCCTTTGCGGAGGTGGCGCGGTTCCCGTTCGCCAACATCGCTTCTTCACAGGAAACAGCATGAAAGATCTATCGGTTCGACAGGAAAGGATGCGGCTTCTGGCCCTCGTGTCCACGGAACGCCTTGAAACGGGCCTCGCCTGCGTGATCCCGCCCGCCTACGACATGGTACGCGGGCCGGAAACCGGCCTTGTGATGATTCGCGGTCGCGTGGGAAATACCGGTGACGCCTTCAACGTCGGTGAAGCGCTGGTGACGCGTTGCGTCGTGTCGCTGGGCGGTTGTCTGGGCTACGCCTGGGTGCTCGGCGAAGACGCGCGGCACGCCGAACTCGCGGCCCTGTTCGACGCGCTTTGGCAGACGGACGGGTAT
>CAUHBW010000383.1 GCA_959604115.1 uncultured Bilophila sp.
GGCTTTCCCATCGCCATCGACGACTTCGGCATGGGACACAGTTCGCTGAAATACCTGAAGCAGTTCCCGGTGAGCGTGGTCAAGATCGACGGCGCGATCAGCCGGGACGTGGTTACGAACCCGATTTGCGCCGACATCGTGGCTTCCATCGTCAAGCTCTGCCGGGCGCGCAACATGCTCTGCGTGGCGGAGTTCGTGGAGAACGACGCGCAGGTGGAACTGCTCCGCGGCCTCGGCTGCGACGTGTTTCAGGGCTACCGCTACAGCAGGTCGCTCCCCGCCGACGAATGCCTCCGCTTCATCCGCGACACCAACGGAGCGCCGCTTTAGCCATGCCGCAGGTTCTTCGACAGCCCGTGCGGACGCGCCCGGTTCTGTGCGTCGCGCTGGCCTGCGCGCTGGCCCTGTGCGCCGTCCCGGCGCGGGCGGAAGAGGATCTCGCGCCGCAGACCACGGGGCTGGACGCGCGGGAGGGGTTCCGTACCGGCACGGCCTTTTTCGACGACGCCGACGTGTCGGGAGGCGTCTACCTCTTCCGGCGGGATCGCCGCCGTTACGACGTGGAGCGCGGACGCTACCGGACCAACCTGAACCATGCCTCGCTTCAGGCCAACGCGGAGTTCGTTTCGGGATTCGCGGGCGGCCTGCTGGGCTTCGACTTCGGCGTGTTCGGCTCCCACGATCTGATGAACAAGGGCGCGGTGGACCACGAAATGGGCTTCGCGCCGTGGGGCGACCCGTGGCATCCCGACTGGAACGCGCGCTCCACGGACGACGGCGTGTCCGTCTACAAGGCCGCCCTCAAGCTGCGGGCGGGACCGGCGTGGGCCAAGGCGGGGTATTTCCAGCCGACGGGGCCGGGCGTGCTCGGGGTCAACTGGTCGATCATGCCCGGAACCTATCGGGGCGTGAACGTCGGGGCGGACGTGGGCGGGCTGTCGCTGGCGGCGGCGTGGGCCGACGAGTACAAGTCCCCGTGGTTCGTCAACATGAACCGCTTCCGCAGGAACGACGGCGACACCGTGCCGTGGCTGTGGAGCGCGGGCGCGCGGTACGCCTTCGGCAACGGGCTGACCCTTGAGGCCGGTTACGGCGCTTCCAAGGGGCATCTCAGGAACGCCCATTTCAAGAGCGGCTGGAAGACCCGGATCGGCGGGGATGCGCTGACCGTGGGCTACCACCTCTATCTCATGGACGACGGGGACGATTCCGGGACGAGCGAAAACGACAACTTCGACGGTCTCGCCTCGCTGCACTTCCTGTTCGGCCGGTACGAGCGCGGGCCGTGGACCTTCCGGCTGGAGGGGACGTACGTGCGCGCGCCCATGTCCGGGCCGCAGAGTCAGGGGCAGTTCGCCTACCGCCTGACCAACCTCAACGGCAGTTCCGCCGGGGCCTATGACGTGTGGTGGGACGCCCGGTCCGACTGGAACGCGGACAACGAGAAGGCGGCCTTCGCGGGCGTCATGCGGACGCTGGACGACGTGTTGCCCGCAGCGGGCTTCGCGGCGGGCGCGGGGGCGGCCTTCGGCTTCGACGGGCGCGGCTACGGCACGGCTGAGCGTCTCAAGGAATGGGCCTTCACCTGCGATCTGAACTACACCAGCCCCTCCGGCCCGCTCGAAGGGGCCTTCGTCCGGCTGCACTACACGGAATACCGCAATGGCACGGGCCAGCCGAGCTGGACGGCCTACCGCAACGCCTTCCAGTCCGAGCGCGACCTCAAGCTGCTGATCGGCATCCCCTTCTGATTTCGTTCCCGCGTCCGCGCCGGTGCGAGCTCCGGGCGGATCCGCCCGCGCCGAGCCTCCGCCTATGCGCCGATGAGGTAGCGCGAGCGCGCCCCGAACATCTTCTTCACGGACATGCCGAGCAGAAGGCACAGGGCCACCTCGGACCCGAAGGTGAGCAGGGACACGAGGAACAGGCTGTCCGGCAGCACATACCCGAACACTCGGAAGAGCGAAGCCTGAAACGTGAACAGGATGAAGTCGTGCAGGAAGTACAGGGCGAAGCTGTACCGGGCGATCAGGTCGAGCACGGCGACGCGGACGTGGCGTATCCGCTCGAAACCGTGGATGACGCACGCTCCGATGCACAGCTTTTGCAGATAGTACGCGGCCTCGTCGTTGGGAAGCAGCGGCGAGTAGCGGTCCGCCGCGAGGACCAGCGTGAACACGGCGGCAAAGGCCGCGAACAGCCGCAGGCGCTCCGCGATGAAGGCGAGGACGGCCTCCCGGTGCATGGAAAAGAAGATGCCGATCAGGTACAGGGGAAAGAAGAAGGCGTAGTTGTGGAAGAAATCCGTCAGCTCCGTGCGCGGGATGAGCAGGGGCACCCACGCCGTGAACAGCGTGAGCAGGCCGAACCGCCGTTTGTCGAGGCGCAGGAGCGGGGGGCTTATCACGAACACCGTGGCGATGAACGGAATGTACCAGTAGGTCGGAACGACATTCCCATACAGCACCGCCTCGAAAAATTCTCCGAATCCGGACGCAAGACGGGCGAAACGGGGAATCTCTCCCGTATAGGCGTTCCATATGAACGCATAGATCGTGAAGAATACGGACAGAAACAGATAGGGAATGATGACGTTGTTGATCTTTTTTCTGTAATATATCAGCGTTGCAAATCCTTTTTGCGACAGGAAATGGAACAGATATCCAGATATGAAAATGAAGTACAGTGTGCTCGAATGGAACAGCACGCCACGCAGCATGTCCAGAAAGCGGGAAAGCTCTTCATGACCCTCCACCGGAGGCGTGATCCACATGTGGACCGCCATGACCGAAAAGATCGCAAAGGCCCTGAAGTAGTGCATGCCAAAATCAAATCCGGGTTTTTCCATCCGGCGTTCTCCTTGTTGCGTCGAAAGACGTCCTTCGCTGTGTATCCCAGAGTCCGTGCGTCTGTAAACGGGATAGAGGCCCTCCCGCGTACGGCGGGGCGAAAAGGAACGTCTCCGCCCGGCGTCCATCCCGTATTCGGCATGATGGTCCCGTGGCGCCCCCGTCCCACCGAACGCCGGGCGTCCGCGTCCGGCGCGGCGGGAGGGACGTTCCCTCCGGGACCGCTTTGCGCTATGCTGGACGCACGGGCGGCATTCCGCTTCCCGCGAACGAGGAGTCGTCATGAAAACATTGTGCGCGTGGTGCCCCATCCGGCGGCTTGCCCGGCGCAGGCCCGCGTCTCTGCTGGCCCGGTTGTGGCGCTGGCATACCGGCTGGTGTCCCGGCTGGAAGAAGTATCGGAAGGAACAGCTTGACGAACTGTGCGGCAAGGACTGCGGCAGGCGGTAACGGTTCGTGAGCTTCAAGGCATGGTTGAACAATCCGCAGGGTCGGCGGCTCGGGCTTCGCCCGGACAGGGATCAACAAAAGGGGATTGCGCGAACGTTCGCGCCCTCCCCGTTCCTTTTGTGGGTTCGCCGGGAGCCGCGGGCGCGAACGGTGCCATGCGGCGCAG
>CAUHBW010000384.1 GCA_959604115.1 uncultured Bilophila sp.
CGGGTATATTAAAAAATTTGTGTTGGGGGTTATGATAACTTTTTTTTATAAGGGTCCACCCCCCCCTCTCCAAACCTCTCCCCCTCCTCTCCAAAGACTTTTGACCTTATCGAATCCCTGATGGAAGGATTTCCCAACGCAAAAGGAACGCTGATGGCGTTCCTTTTTTTATTTTCAAGAGATGAAAGACTATTTATTTTGAGCTGCCTTTACTTGATTATAATAGGCCATCGCGCTCTCAAAAGATTTCTTTGTTTTGTCTGTTTGAATGTTGTCATTGGAAATTTTACTTTCTGTCCATACGTTCGAAGAAAAGTCAGCGCCAAGCTGATTGTACGTTACTCCTTTCTCATTCGTTACTTTTTGTACTTTCATAGTTCCAACTGTGTATGTTTTTTTAGTATTGTTATATCGCATAACGAGAACCTCTGTTCCCTCTTGAACATCTGAAACATCTGTTTCAGACCAACACATGTTCTGCCCATTAGGAAAATAGCTCCAACTTTGAATATTACTCAATAAAGGATCAATACTAGCCGCAGCAAGTGCTTCTTTTACAAGAGTCGTATAGTTATTTCCCTCAGGTGCAGTTGAATCTACATTTACTTCTAGCGCTTTCTTGTTTGTCTCAGTATTCTCTACTCTCAGTGCTAAAAGCAGCGCAGGCGCGAAATCAAAATAGGCATGCCCGCCCATCCCATTGCCGGAAACGCTCTCCTCGCACTGCGGGAGGTACAGCTTCGCGCCGGTGTCTTCAAAATTTCCGGTTGCATCGGCACGTTTCGCGGAGGCTGCGCTTCCGGCGATCGTAATTGTGTCGTCGGCTACCGTGAGCAGGAAATCGCCGAAACGTTCACCGCCACCCTCGGTCGCATCCGAAGTTTCGGAGAGGACCGAAACCGTCTTCGCCGCCTCGTCGCATGTTTTTCCCTGAAGAATGAGCTGGCCAAATCGAAGCTGTACGCGGGCCTGCGCTTCGGCTACGCTTGCGAGAGCGGCTTTCTTGTCGGCCTCCTCCTGCAAATCGTAATACTTCGGCACGGCCACCGCGGCGAGGATGCCGAGGATGACCAGAACCGAGATGATTTCGATGAGGGTAAAGCCCGCAGTGCGGTTCGGTGCCGTCATGTTTCTTCTCCGGTAAAAACGTGTTGCCGTAATCTTAGGAGAAAACCGTGCCGGTCACAACAAAAAACGCCGTAACCCGGCGTCGTTCCATCACGGCGAACGAGCCTTGACCACCCGTAACCGGCGATGGTAGTTTTTCCTTTTCGCAACCTCTAGCCGAAAGGTTCTCCTCATGCTCACTCAAGATCGCATGGCGCACCTCGCGAGACTTGCCCGCCTCGCCCCCGAAGAAGGCACGCTCGCCAAATTCGGAGAACAGTGCGCCGACATCATTGCGTATATGGATATTCTCGCCGAAGTGGACACCAGCGCCGTCGAACCGCTGTACAGCCCCGTGGAGCACTCCACGCCCTACCGCGACGACGAGCCGGTCCAAAAAAACATGCACGCGGACGTTCTCGCCAACGCCCCGGAAACCGACGGGCAGTTCTTCGTCGTGCCCCGCATCGTCTAGGAGGGCGTTGTTTCATGTCCGATCTTACCCAGTCCTCCCTTGCCGAAATCCGCGCCCGTCTCGCCGGCCGCGAGGTGAGCGCCGAAGCCGTGACCAAAGCCTGCCTCGACCGCATCGCCGCGACCGAACCGACCATCCACGCCCTGATCACCGTCCGCGAACAGGCGCTTGAAGAAGCCCGCGCGATGGACGCGCAGGGCCCCGACGCCGCCAAACCCCTTTGGGGCGTACCCGTCACCGTCAAGGACGCCATCGTCACCAAGGGAACCCGCACCACCGCCGGGTCCAAAATCCTCGGCCAGTTCAACCCGTTCTACGACGCCTTCGTGGTCGAACGCCTGAAGGAAGCCGGAGCGATCATCGTCGGCAAGAACAACATGGACGAATTCGCCATGGGTTCGTCCACGGAAAACTCCGCCTTCGGCCCGACCCGCAACCCCCGCGATCCCGAGCGCATTCCCGGCGGCTCCAGCGGCGGTTCCGCCGCCAGCGTCGCCGCGAACCAGTGCTACGCATCGCTCGGCACGGACACCGGCGGCTCCATCCGTCAGCCCGCCGCCCTGTGCGGCTGCGTCGGCCTCAAGCCCACCTACGGGCGCGTGTCCCGTTACGGCGTCATCGCCTACGGCTCCTCGCTCGATCAGGTCGGCCCGCTGACCCGCACCGTCGAAGACGCCGCGCTCATGCTCTCGGTCATCGCCGGGCACGACAAGCGCGACTCCACGTCCTCGCCGCGTCCCGCGGACAACTACGCCGACCTGTCCCGCGCCGACCTCAAGGGCGTGCGCCTCGGCGTGCCCCGCGAATTCATGGCCGAGGGCCTCGACGGCCCGGTCGCCAAGGCGTGCCAGGACGCCCTCGACCGCGCCCGTGATCTCGGCGCGACCATCGTGGACGTCTCCCTGCCCCACGCGACCCGTCACGCCATCGCGGCCTACTACATCGTGGCGATGGCCGAGGCCAGCTCGAACCTCTCCCGCTTCGACGGCGTCCGCTACGGCTACCGCGCCGCCGATCCCAAGAATCTCGACGACCTCTATTGCCGTTCACGCAGCGAAGGCTTCGGGCAGGAAGTGCAGCGCCGCATTCTGCTCGGCACCTACGTCCTTTCCGCCGGGTACTACGACGCCTATTACAAGAAGGCCGCGCAGGTCCGCCGCCTCATCCGTCAGGACTACCTGACGGCGCTCGGCTCCTGCGACGCCCTCTTCGGCCCCGTGTCTCCGGTCACCGCGTGGAAGCTCGGCTCCATCATCGACGACCCGCTGAAGATGTACCTCATGGACATCTACACCGTGTCCCTGAACCTCGCCGGGCTTCCCGGCCTCGCCTTCCCCGTCGGCGAAGCGGACGGCCTCCCCGTCGGCATGCAGCTCATCGGCAGGGACTTCGACGAAGCGGGCATCCTCGGCATCGGCAACGTGTTGAGCAAGTAGCAAGCAAGAACTTGAGGAGGGGAAGGGGAACCTTTCTGGAGAAAGGTTCCCCTTCCCCTCCTCAAACTCCTCCCCTTTCCCTCCCAAGACTTTCGTAAACGGGGCGGGAAACGGTTGCGGGGACGCGGCTGCCTCAGCCTTGCCGAAAGTTTCCCGGAAACGCCTTCTCGTATGATTTTCAGTTGTTCCCGCTTTCAGAGAACAAACGTGTCGGATATTGGATGACTTTTTCCAGTTGCTGCATGGCGTATGCCATTTCAACGAAAAACCATTCCATGTTTACCACGCTCACGGACCATCTAAGAAAAAACACCTGACGCCCACGGGACCGCCGCAATGGGGTTTCTGGCGAAGCGCAGCTTCGGCTGAAACCCCATTGCGGCGGCTTCGAGGGGGTCTGGGGGGCATCATGCCCCCC
>CAUHBW010000385.1 GCA_959604115.1 uncultured Bilophila sp.
AGGTGGAGAAGGTCGTGAAGCCGCCGAGGAAGCCGGTCCCGAGCAGGCTGTAGCCCACGGTGAACGGTTTTCCGCTGCGTTTCATGGCCCCCTGCAACAATCCCATGAGGAATCCGCCGAGCACGTTGATGCACAGGATGCCGAGGGGATAGCTCATGGTCAGGCCGCTCATGATCGCGGCGTTGAGCTTGAAGCGGCAGACCGCGCCCGCCGCGCCGCCGCAGAGCACGGCGACGGTGTTTTCGATATACGACATGCGGCCTCCTTAGTGGACCATCAGGAAAAAGCCGATGGCGGTCCCGCACAGGCACAGCGCCATGTTCACGACGACGTTGGTGACGGCCTTGGCGGGTTGTCCGTCGCGGAAGGCGGCGAACGTGTCCATCGAAAAGGTGGAGAACGTGGTCAGCGCGCCGAGAAAGCCCTCGCCGATGAAGTCGTGCCACGGGATCACGGGGACCATGTTCATTTTGATCGCCCCCACGAGCAGCCCCATGATGAACGAGCCGAGCACGTTCACGAACAGGGTGCCGTAGGGGAAGCCCTTGCCGAACCACGAAGCGAACCAGGCGGATATCTGGAAGCGGAAATAGGCGCCGATCGCGCCTCCGCCCGCCACCCAGAGGGTTCCGGTCAATTCGGTCATAACGTTTCCTTTCGGGAGGGCCGGACCCGGAGGTCCGGCCCCTGAAGAGTTACATCTTGTAGGCGTCTTCGCCGTGCAGGGTTTCGTCGAGCCCGGCTTCTTCCTGTTCCTTGGTGACGCGGATCGGTCCCCAGGTGTTGATGACCTTCAGGATGATGATGGTCACGACGAAGGAGTAGACGGCCACGATGATCACGCCGAGAAGCTGCATGAGGAACTGGTGGATGCCGGCGCTCACCTTGTCGATGTTGGCGCTGGCGAGAATGCCGAGGAGCAGGGCGCCGGTGACGCCGCCCATGCCGTGGGCGCGCCAGACTTCGAGCGCGTCGTCGAAGCCGAAGCGTTCCTGCACGTTCTTGGCGAAGTAGCACACGGTGGAGCCCACAGCGCCGATGATGATCGCGGCCCACGGTTCCACGTAGCCCGCGCAGGGCGTGATGGTCGCGAGGCCCGCCACCGCGCCGACGAGCACGCCGGAGAAGGAGGGCTTGCGGTCATAGTGCCAGTCGTAGAGCATCCACACGATCATGGCGATGGAACCGGCGATGGTCGTGTTGGTGAAGGCGTAGGCGGCCAGACCGTCGGCGGCGTACGCGCCGCCCGCGTTGAAGCCGAACCAGCCAAACCACAGCAGGCCCGCGCCCACGGCGACCAGCGGGAGGTTGTTGGGAACGGTGGGCTCGCCGGGCTTCATGTCGTCGCGGCGTCCGAGGAAGATGACCGAGGCGAGGGCCGCGAAGCCCGCGCTCACGTGGATGACGATGCCGCCCGCGAAGTCCACCACGCCGATCTTGGCGAGGAAGCCGCCGCCCCAGACCCAATGGCAGATCGGGATGTAGATGAAGATCATCCACAGGACGAGGAACTTCAGGTAGCCGCGGAAGTTCAGGCGTCCCGCGAACGCGCCCGTGATCAGCGCGGGGGCGATGACCGCGAACATGAGCTGGTAGGCGAAGAACAGGATGAAGGGAACCGTGCTCGCGTAGACCGGGCTCGGCGCGATGCCCACGCCGTCCAGCGCGAAGTGGTAGCTGATGTCCCCGAACAGGCCGCCCACGTCAGGCCCGAACGCCAGGCTGAACCCGCCGAAAATCCAGATGATGGCGGTGACGCCCATCGAGATGAAGTTCTGCATCATGATGGTCAGCACGTTTTTTTTGCGGACCATGCCGCCGTAGAACAGCGCGAGGGCTGGGGTCATCATGCACACCAGCGCGGTGCACAGCATGACGAATCCGGTATCGCCCGTATTGAGGGAAAGCATGTGGCTACTCCTTGGTTAAAGGGGTTAATCCTGGTGGGATTCCGGGAGCAGATCGAGATTGGGCAGCAGGAAAATCCACGCGGCGATCACGAAGGGGAAGGTGAGGGTCGGGATGCCGTAGACGTTCAGGAGCACGTTGAGCGCGCCCTGCGCCACGACGGTGAACACGGTCCCGAGAAACGCGTAGCAGACCACGCGCCAGTTGGGCTTGTAAAACGTCGTGCCGAGGCCGATGGCGGTCAGCACCGCGCTGAACTGGAACAGGCCCGCGATGATCGCCGTGGACCCGCCGCCGAGGAGCAGCGCCGTGCCGATGGCGATGAGCGAACCCACGAAGGCGAACACCGCCGCCCAGATGGAGCTGACCGCAAGCCCGATCAGGAACAGGATGCCGGTGATCACGTTGTTGATCAGGAACACCTGCGACACTCCGGCGAAGGCGGCCTTACAGAACTGCTCCATGTTCAGCGCGAACAGGTCGGACAGCGGAGGCTGCACAGCGATGGCGGGGTGGGGGAGGCTTGCGATCTGGATGTTGCCGAAGTTGTAGGCGGCGAGCATCAGAAACCACGTGGTGATGACGAAAGGTCCGGTCATGGCCGAAACCTTCCATGTCCGCAGCATGCTGGAGACGGCCATCATCAGCACCGTGGAGAAGATCGAGCCCACCACGATGTACGCCCACAGCAGCGGCGTGGGGGCGAAGAAGGTGGGCAGGGCGCAGCCGACGAGGATGCCGTTGTAGCCGTGCAGGCCCATGTTGATGTTTTCTCTCGGCGCTTTCAGGGCGTAGGCGGTGACCGTGCCGATGATCAGCCCTACGACGGCGCCGAACCCTACCGAGAGCATGTGTGCGGAGTACGCGCCCCAGAAGATGCCGATGAGGAAGAACAGCCCGGTCAGGGGGTTGTTCTGGAACATGACCTGCCCCGCACCGCGCAGGCAGACGTCGATAAAGTGGATGGCCGGATTCTGGGACGCCATCGCGTCCCACGGGTTTGTGCCTTTGGCTACGGCGTTCATAATTCCCTCCGGGTCAAGGTTGCCGGGTTGAGGGGAGCGCGGAGCGGGTCCGCGCGGACTGGGCGGGAAAAAGGCTTCCCGCCGGACGGGGAAACGCCCGCGGGCGCCGACGGTCTGCGAAACCTCCGCCAGCGCCCGCCGGAGTCTGGCGGGGGTTACTGCCACAGAAAGGCTTGAGGCAGATCGCGTCCGGTGACGGCCTTCCGGGCGATTTGCCAGAACTCGCGGATTTTGCCCCGGACCGATTCCGAGGTCATGCCGAGCACCTTGAAGACCAGCCCGCACTCGCCGGGCAGGAGGGACGCTCCGTAGGCGAGCCGCGCCTTGCGGTCCACGTCCGCGCCCACGGCCTCGCGCACCTGCATGGCCTTTTCCCTTGTGGTCAGCAGGATGACGTTGCCGAACACCTCGTAGCCGCTCATGATCCCGGTCTGCGAGAGATCCGTTTCGCGCGGATCGATGATGAACTTCTCCACGAATAGCCTTTCG
>CAUHBW010000386.1 GCA_959604115.1 uncultured Bilophila sp.
TCCGGGATAGGAAAGTTATCTCCCTGATTCAATTATAGATTGTCTTATTTGAACCGTGCCGAAACGGCGTCCGCAGATGCTTTCGTCATCGAAACGACGCTCCGTCGAATGCGGAGGGTCGCCTTCAAGGCGTGTTTTGGTTTGAGAACACTTGACAACGCATCCATTTTTTATACCGTAACCGTATGAATTTTGGACGTGCCTACAGGAGCTCCCTTGTTGCCGGGAGGTGTGGAACCATACCTTCGGAAACTGTGGAAGGGGAGGTTTTACATTCCTTTGAGAGAACAGGATGATACTCTATGAAACGACTTGGTGTGATTGCTGTTTCCTTGGTACTGATCTCTGGTTGCGCCGCTTACAATGACGCGGGAACGCCTGAAAGTGGTTCCGACGCCGCAACGGAAACTCCAGCCGCAGCAGAAGGCAGCTCTCCCGTCACGGATGGAGAGCTGCATACGCTGTCTGTTGAGCTGATGACCTATCAAGGCGGTACTGCCGGAGCCAGAGAGTACGTGGTGATGCAGGCAAAGCAGGCTTGCGACAGCCTCGGCAAGGAAGTTTATATTGATAAACTGAATTCCCAGACGACATGGCGTGGTGGTATGGCGGAGTTGACGTTTGCCTGTGTGGATAAGGATGATCCTCGCCTAAAGGAGTAAGAGCGTTCAGGGAACGGATGATATGTTTGACTATACGGCTCATAATAATTTTTAATTATGTAAAAAAACCGCAAAAAACAACAAAATAAAAACAGCGTTGCATGGTTTAGATGCAACGCTGTTTTTCAACATCCTTTACCCATCATGCCCGGAATAAAGGAAATTCCAGTACCATAGACGTTCCCCCGCCTTGAGCGCCTACGGCCCGAATCGTTCCCCGATGATCCGCAACGATGGATTTGACGATGGCAAGTCCCAGTCCCGTTCCGCCTTTCTTGCGGGAGAAGTAGGGCTCAAACATGCGTTCGCGCTCTTCCGGCAATAAGCCCGGACCGTTATCGGAAATGATCAGACGGAGGCTCGCGCGACCGCGGTCGTGTACCGCCGTGACTCGCACCCGTTTGGGATTTTCCCCAGGCAATGTTTCAAGGGCTTCCGCCGCATTCGTAAAAATGTTAAGCAACGCGCGATGTAGTGCGGCGGCATCCAAGGCGATCTTGGGAAGGTGCTCCGGCAGGTGCAAGTCCCATGTCACCGTGTTGTGGCTGGTTCTGAAAAGCGAAACCAATTCCTCAAGCAACGGTGCGACATCACCCGGTGCAAGCTGCACTTCCGGAAGTTTCGCAAATGCGGAAAACTCTTGAACCATATCCTGCAACCGCTCGACTTGCTTGACGATCAATTCCGTGCACTGCCCAAATGCGGGATCTTCTATCTGCTTGCCGAACTTGCGATCCAGACGCTGGGCGGAGAGCTTGATCGGCGTAAGCGGATTCTTGATTTCGTGTGCGATACGTCTGGCAACTTCACGCCATGCCGCCATCCGCTGCATTTTTTCCAGTTCGGTGATGTCTTCGACGACCACAACATAGGCGCGTATGCCTCCCGGACCGGCAAGAGCCACGGCATGCAGAATCAGTTTCCAGCTTCGGTCACCGAGCAAAAAATCTTCCTGACGCTTCCAGTTCTGTTCGGGATGTTCGCGCAACGTCTCCAGCATGGAGACAAAAATACCGGCATAACTTCTGGGGAGGAATTCCGCCGGATTCCTTCCTTCCAGCTTTGAAGCCTGGGCGTCGAAAATGGAGCAGGCCGCCTTGTTCATGGTCTGGATGCGGCCTTCCGCATCCAGCGTGATGACGCCGGTCGTGATATTGTCGAGCACCGTTTCAATATACCGATTGTGTTCGGCCAACATCGTGTTGGCACGCGTGAGGCTCGTCCGGCCTTCCTGAAGATCGCGGGCCATGTGGTTGAACGATTCCACCAGCAGACCCAATTAGTCCGTGCCCTTATCTTCCAGCCTGAAATCCAGATCGCCCTGAGCGATCCGCGTGGTTCCCTGCGCCAAAGCAAGAATCGGAGCCGTAAATTCCTTGGACAATCGGAATCCAAACCAGATTGATCCAAAAATAGTGATCATTCCCAATACGCCGAGAATAAGCAAAAAGGAAACCTTAAGGGGTTTTTTCAGCTGTTTAAGCTGCGCGTACTCTTCAAAACCGTTGGAAATTTTTTCCAGTTTGGAAAGCAGCCCCTGACCGATGCTCTCGGCCGTGAGCAAATAGCCGTTTCGGCCGCCGTCGATGGCCAAAACCCCGATCACGTAATCAGCATCGTCCGTGGCCCAGAGCAGAGAGCCGAACGTCGTTCTGGCGACGTGTTCCCAGTCGATGCGGTTCCGAGCTTCCTGCCAGCCTTCCGTAAAGGCTTTCGGCGCATTCCAGTAGTTTTCTTTCCCCTGTGCGGTCACGAGTCCCACAAGCGTGAGGCCGTATTCCTTCTGCTTGTTTTGAAGCAGCGTACTGATGCCGCTGCCTGCCCATGCCGTCCGACGCTGCGTGGCCTCCTGAACGATCGCTTCCGAGCGAGCGCGAAGGCGGGCCGCCGCCTCCGCGTAAAAACTTTGCCCGACATCAAGAGCGGCTTGGAGCGATCTCTCGGTTTGTCGCGTGAACCAGTAGTCGACGCTGGTTGCGACGACGCGGTTGGACGCCAGAAACATGATGACGGTGGGAATAAGGGAAAGAGAAACAAAGACCACGACGAGGCGGGTCCGCATTTGGGCGCCGAAAACCTTCCGGCGGCGTTCCATGATCAATTTGACGACGTTCCGCGCCACCAGAAACAGAATGACGAGCATAAAAATGGAATTGATGTTCAGCAGCGCGATGAACATCCACGAGTCCACGCCGTACAATGCCAGTTGCGTCCACGTTCCGCCGAGAACCAAGACCAGCAGAAAAAAAGCCGCCAGCAGCTCGTACCGCCTGCGCCGTCGTTCCCGTTCGTCAGGCACTCCGATCTGGACGACTTTTTGTTCCGTCATTATTGAAACCTCGTCAGAAGACAAATTCCTGCGCAAAGGAAAGAGGCGGGGTCACTTCCCACGACCAGAAAAAAAGCGCCTTTTCCAGCCATGGGGGAACTTCCGCATGTTCAAGCGTGACCTTGAGCTGCACCCGGTAGGTTTCCCCGGAAACGAGCGGTTCTTGAATGGGAAGGACAAATTCAAGATGTTGCCACGCGGAAGCGACAAGCGTCCCGAACTGCTTTTGCCGGACGATGGGGGTTCCCGGTGAGGACAGGATAAATTCTCGGGAAAGGAGATCATGCCGCAACTGGTAGGTTCGCGTTTCTGAAGACAGTATTTCGTTGGACAGAATCGTACGCACCCGTTCCAACGCCATGTTGCAGGTCAGGGTCATCACCGCGCCGTCCCGCAGTTGGGAGCGGAC
>CAUHBW010000387.1 GCA_959604115.1 uncultured Bilophila sp.
AAGAAATCATCATATTGAAAACCTTTTTTTATGAATAACAACGTATTCATTGTTCATATAATCAATGATGGTTGACTTTCCCTGTTTGAAAGAAAAGAGAAGAAGATTCTTTCGATGTACATAAAAAGGTCAGTATGGAATGCACAAAAGACCTGAATTGAACGCTCAATTCTTTATGAAGAGAAAAATGGACTGTTCAATCAATCGCCCGTGCTTTTCGGGCAAAACAGTGCGGAAAAGAGGCGCGCATGGTACTGAAGAGGAGGTTTTACAGTGCGCGAGAGAAGAAAAATGTTGAAAAAAGGTTTCCCGCGCCCGCTGAAAAGCGGAAAAAGAGGGCTCGCCGCCCGGCTGATGTCAGGAGGGGAGAGGCGGCGCTTAGGGAGAATGGGCGGCGTCGAAACGCGAACGGCCCGCGTCTTCGAATAGAGGCGGGCCGTCGGAGCGGGGCAGGCGTCAGTTCCGGTCGGCGGTGAGCAGAAACACAGCCGAGAGCACGAGCGCGCTTCCGGCCCAACCGGAGAAGGAGAAGTTCTCGTGCCAGAACAGCCAGACCCAAAAGGTGGCGAGCACGGGTTCGATGTTGCCGATGATCGCGGCCTTCACCTGACTGATGAGCCGGAGGCTCCGTCCGTAGGCGAGGTAGGCCCCATAGTTCGTGATCACGCCGAGAGCCAGCAGATTGATCCACGCCTTCCACGAACGTTCGGGGACGAACTCTACGAAGGGAAACAGGGCCAGCGCGCCGCCGAGGAGCATGTAGGCGTAGAGGGTCGCCGTGGAGTAGCGGGGCTGCCACCAGACGTAGAAGGGGAAATGCGAGGCGTAGCACAGGCCGGAAACGAGGCCACAGACGATCCCCAACACGGACGGTTCGGCCTTGAGGCTGCCGCCGGAGAAGCAGACCAGCGCGGTGCCGCCGAGGGCCAGCGCGAGGGCGACGGTTTTGCGGCCCGAAAACGTTTCGTGGAAGAGAATGCGGGAAAACACCGCCACCCACGCCGGAGCCGTGTACAGGAGCACCATCGCCATCGCCGCGCCGCTCAACTGGATGGAAATCTGGAGCGAGGCGAAGAATACGCTGATGCTCAGCACGCCGAACAGGCAGAAGAACGCGGCGTGTTTCGCGGGGATGCGCGCTCCGCCGCAGACCGCCGTCTGGGCGAAGAAGCAGACGCCTCCGAGCAGGGCCCGCCAGAAGGCCACTTCCAGCGGATTCAATCCTTCTTCCATGCAGATTTTGGAGAAGGGACCGATGAGCGACCACAGCAGCGCGGCGACGAGAACGTACGCATACCCGGCCGTCCGTTTTGAATCCTGTTCCATGGCAGGCTCCGGTGGCGAGAGGCGTCCCCGAAAGACGCTACTCGACGATGAAGGTTTCCACGTCCGCGATGCCGACGTAGGCTTCAAAGCGTTTGACGGTCAGGGCCAGCGCCTCGTCGAGCCGTTCCTTCGCGGAGAAGGAGAAGACGACGGTGAGGCAGCGTTTGGCTTCGGGCGTGATCATGGCCCGCGTCGAGTCGCTCGTGGGGCTGCCGAACGCGCCTTCGGCGTCGGCCAGCAGAGGCATACGCTCCAGATCGATGTCGCTCTTGCCGATGCCGGGGTAGATCTCCCCGGCTTCGCCCAGCCGGAAGACGATGTCCTCGCCGATGCGCGCCGTGTCATAGGAGCCGAGCGAGAAGCCGGTTTCCAGCGACACGAGGTTGTTCGCGTCCACGACGGTGTTGATCTGGTACAGCTCCTTGCCCTGCCGCACGCGGCGGTACAGGGCTTCGGACGAGACGCGGAATCGCCCCGGGTCTTTGCCGAAAGCCTTGTAGGCTTTCCGCGATTCGTCGAGGTTGGGTATCTGGGCGAGCGGCGTGGCTTCCAGCATGGTTTTGAGGTAGGGGGAGACCTCCGTTTCCAGACACGCCCAGAGCGCGTCGTCGCGCCGGCGCACGTCGACGGTGTAGAGGAGGCAGCCCAGCCGCGTCGCGGGCCAGGCGTTTTTGATGGAACCGTCGATGGAGATGTGCAAGGCCGTCATCGTCCACTCCTTGGGGATGAAGTTTCGTTCCGCTGGAATCCGTTCTATCACGGGAGGAAGAGCGCGTCTTGGCCGAGGCTCCCGTTTTTTTGTTCCAGCCTCTTGCGTTTCCGGTAGGCCGCCGGGGTCAGGCCGGTCAGACGCCGCATGGCGCGGGTCAGTGCGCTCTGGTCGGCGTAGCCCGCCCGTTGCGCCAGTTCCGCGACGGGCGCGTCGGAGGCGGCCAGCCACGCCCGTACGCGCCGGATGCGTCTTTCCGCGAGCCACGCCTGCGGGCTTGTCCCCCATTCCGAACGGAACAGCGCGTGCAGGCGGCTCGGGCTCAGGCCGATGCGGCGGGCCATCTCCTCCACCGTCCACGGGGCGGCGAGGTCGGCCTCGACGCGTTCGGCGAGCGCATCCAGCCGTGAAACCCGGCGTTCCTGCCCAAGAATCGAATCGATCAGCAGCGGCATCCAGTATTGCGGCATGCCCGGCTGCGCGAAACGCTCCCGAGACAGATTCGCGAACCCGATCAGATGGCGCGTGGCTTCCGAGACGGGCAGGAACACCTGTTCCGCCAGCCGTTCCGCGACCGGAACCCCGCATTCCACCGGATCGCAGTTGACGATCAGAAAGCGGTTCGAACCGGTCGCCAGCTGCGAATGCCGGACGCCGGGGGCGACGAAGGCCGCGCGGGACGGGTCCAGCATGGCTTCCGCGCCGCCGATGTCGATGCGGAGTTCGCCCGCGATGGGCAGGACGAACTGGGCGTGCGGATGCCGTTCGTTGTTGCGTTCGCCGTCATAGCTCAGAAAATCGATGTGGATGGACATGGCCCGCCTCGCGCTGCGGTGGATGCGGAAAGGCCCGGCGTGTTTCGGCTTCGCGCGGGACGTATGGTGTATAAGCCCAAGCGGGCGCGCTTACAAGAAGCCCGGGAACCGTCTTTCCATGTCGGGGCGGGCGGCCCGGCTCGAAGCGGTTTTTCATTCGGGGGAGAGGGAACGCCCTCATGAACGTGCGGCGAATTCCGTCTCGGCCGGGAAGGCCGGCCCGCCTCCCCGCATATCTAACACCTTGACATAGCGAAGATATCCGGCTAAAAGCCGAACGAGTTTCCCGAAACGCCATCATGAAAAGGAGTCAAGCATGTCGTCCGACAGTGCCGGTTGCCCCGCAGCCGATGTGTTCATACTTTACGCCGCCGACGCGCTTCCTCCGGCCTGCTGACGGGTCCGGGGATTCCCCGGCGGCTCAGGAGGCTTTCCCATGTCCTTTCTTCATTCCGCGTGCGGTCGTTCCCGCATGCGTTCGTATCCGTCCGTACCGGGAATGTCCGTTTCCGGTGTTCTA
>CAUHBW010000388.1 GCA_959604115.1 uncultured Bilophila sp.
GATCCCGAACGCCCCCGCCCCTCGTGGCGCGGCTTCCTGCCCTTCCCCCTCCCTCCGCCTTTCCCCCGCTGATCTCCTTCGCCCGCGCGTTTCCCCCGCCGCGTCCGACGCGCACGGGGAAACGCCGCGCCCGGCTTCAGCCGCAGGCCACCGCCGCTGCCGCCGCTCCCGGCGGACGTCCCCGAAAGGCGACGCCTCCCGACGCGCGCCCATCCGTTTTGACAAGCGAACGAGGCCAGCTTCATGTTCGGAAAAAAGCCGAAGGCCCATGTCGGCGCGCCCGTCACCATGCGGAACCCATTGCCGCAGGGGCCGTCCGCGCCCCGGAAGGCCGCATGAGCCGGACCGGTACGCGGACCTCCTTTCGCCGACGGAAGACCCGGCGCGCGTCGCGCCCGCGTCCGTCCGCGCCATCGGAGTCCTCATGACCTGCGCGGCGGCGAAATCGTCCGCCGGGCCTGAACGGCGGCCCGTCCCTTGCCCGTCTCCTTCAACACCGTGAGGTGCCCCATGCAGTCACGCATTCCCACCTATATCTTCTGCCTGATCATCCCCTTTACCCTCTTCATCGGCTGTTTCGGCCTCTACAACCGGGTGGAGCCGCGCATTCTGGGCTTCCCCTTCATCTACGCGTGGATCTTCGCCTGCTTCTTCCTCGTATCCGCCAGCATGTACGTCGGCTGGCGTCTTGATCCGTATTCCGACCGGAACAGTTCCCGAACCGCACGCAAGGAGAACGCCGCATGACCGCTCTCGTCTTCATAACCCTGATGGTCCTTTCCGTGGCGCTCGCCTTTCTGGCGAAACGCGGCATGATCGCCGATTCGATGGACAACGTCATGGTGGGGGGCCGCTCGTTCGGCGGCTTTCTGGTCTTCTTCATCACCGTGGGCGAAATCTACGGCATCGGCACCATGATCGGCGTTCCGGGCGCGATCTATTCCAAGGGCGTCAGCTACTCGCTGTGGTTCCTCGGCTACATCCTGCTCGGCTTCGTGATCGGCTATTTCGTCAACCCGATGATCTGGCGCATGGGCAAGATTTCGGGGGCCATGACCATGCCCGACTGCTTCCGCTGGCGTTTCTCCAGCAAGGCTTTGGAGGTGCTCGTCGCCGTCCTCTGCATGGCGTTCCTGCTGCCGTGGATGCAGATGCAGTTCGCCGGGCTGGGGACCATCCTGCGCTTCATCGGCTGGGACATCAACTACACCGTGGGCATCGGGCTTTCCGCCGTCGTCGCGTACCTGTACATCGCGGTGGCGGGCATCCGCGCCCCGGCGTGGATCAGCATCATGAAGGACGTCCTCATGATGGCGGCCATCGTCGCCGGCGGGCTCGTGGCCATCCACAAGATGCCGGGCGGCATATCGGGCATCTTCGACGCCGCCATCGCCCAGTTCCCGCACAAGGTCGTCGTCGACGCCGAGCCGATCACCAAAAACGTCACCTTCGCCCTTTCGACCACCGTCTTTCAGGCGTTCGGAGCCTGCGTGACGCCGCTCCTGTACCAGTTCGTCTTCACCGCGAAATCGGAGGACACCATCCGCCGGAACCAGATCATCATGCCGCTGTACATGTTCATGTATCCGTTCCTGATCGTCGCCGCGTACTACGTGCTGGTGACGGTTCCCCATCTGGACGACCCGGATTCCTCGTTCATGGCGCTGGCGGCGGCCAATCTCCCCGACTGGGCCGTGGGCGTCGTGGCGGCGGGCGGCGCGCTGACCTGCATCCTCGTCATCGCGGTGAGCGCCCTCAGCCTCGGCGGGACGTTCACCCGCAACATCTGGGGCGTGTTCCGCCCCGCGATGCCCCAGAGGCAGGCCGTGCTGGTCACCAACATGGCCACGGGCGCGTCGCTGATCGTCAGCGTGCTGCTGGCCGTCTTCCTGCCCAACCTCATGTTCGGCGTCATCAACATCGCCTACTTCGGGATGTCCCAGTGCTTCCCGATGGCGATGGCGACGCTCTTCTGGCGCGGGGCGACCAAGACGGGCGTCTTCGCCGGACTGCTGACCGGCGTGGCCGCGGTCGTCGCGCTCACGCAGGCGAACGTCACCTTCTGGGGCCTGAATCCGGGCTTCATCGCCATGCTCCTGAACGCGCTGGTGATGATCGCGGTCTGCCTGCGCACCAGCCCGGACGAGGCCACCCACGCAAGGGGGATCGCCCTGCTCCGCAACCCCGCCGAGGAGGACGCGGCCCGCGCGGCCTGCTGATCCCGACGGCGCACGGAGCTCCCGCCGCCGGGAACGCTCAAACGGCGTCCGGCGTCTCCGGTTCCGACGGAGACGCCGGACGTGCGCCTCCCGCCGTTCCGCCCGCCGACGGCGTCTCCCCGCTCGGATGGCGTGACATCCGGGGGACGGCGTGCTAGGCACGAGTCATCATGAAGAGGGACGAGAGGGGCGTATGTTCGGACTCGGAGTTTTTCTGGCGTTGTCCACGGCGTTTTCGTGGGCGTTGGCGTGCGTCATCCATACGACGGCTTCCAGAATAACCGGCATCCGCGCGGTCATGCTGGTCCGCCAGCCGCTGGCGAGCGTGGTGCTCGGCGTCTGCTGCCTTGCGGCGGGCGAGCTGTGGCTTCCGTCCATGCGGCTGTTCTGGCTGGCGGCGGTTTCGGGGCTTTTCGGGATCATCATCGGGGACGCCTGCCTGTACGCGGGGGCGTTGACCATCGGCCTGCGCCCGGCGCAGGTCTGCCAGTCGCTCTCCTCGTGCTTCACCGCCCTGTTCGGCGCGATCTACCTGCGCGAATACATCGGGATGCAGGGCTGGCTCGGCATGCTCGTAGCGACCTGCGGGGTGATCCTCGTGGTCGTCTCCGAACGCCGCGACACCCACAACCCGCCCACCACCAAGAAGCAACGCCGCAAGGGCATCACCCTGTCGCTGCTCGCCGCCGTATTCCTCGCGCTCGGGCTGGTGTTCTCCAAACAGGCTCTCGAAGAGGGCATCGGCGCGCTGCCGCTGGCCTTCTACCGCAACGCCATCTCCACGGTCGGCATCTGGGCCATCGGCTTCGCCATCGGGGCCGTGCCGCCCGCCATGCGGAGCCTCCGCGCCAACCCCGGCGCGCTGAAGCTCTTCCCGCTCGGCTGCCTCTTCGGCCCCGCCGGGGGCATCTGGCTGTCCTGCGTCGCGCTGGACTACCTGCCCGCCGCCGTCGCCTCCATGCTCATCGGCCTCCAGCCCATCGCCCTGCTCATCATCACCGGGGTCATGGAACGCCGCGTCCCCGCCGCCAATTCCATCATCGGCTCCGCAATCGCCTGCACCGGCGCGGCGATCCTGCTCCTGCGCTGACCCTCCGCAGGAAACGGGAGGGCCCGCCTCCCGCCGAGCCG
>CAUHBW010000389.1 GCA_959604115.1 uncultured Bilophila sp.
AATTTCCATGCTCCTACAACGCCTTGATCAACCCGACGACGGATATGGCCATGAGGAGGGCGAGGACGATCTTCTTGAAGCGGGCCTCGTCGACGGTGGCGAACCAGCGGTTGCCGATCCACATGCCGATGAACATGGGCACGAGAAAGACGACGGTGAAGATGAGGGTAGAGCGGTTGATGAGGCCCTGCTGCCAGTAGAAGAGGGACGCCCAGACGTCGGTGAACAGGAAGAAGGCGATGAGCGAGGCGCGGCCCACGGCGGCCCCGAGCGGACTGGACAGGAAAAAGAGGATGATCGGCGGCCCGCCGTTGGCGGAGGCCCCGTTGATGACGCCCGCGAGCAGCCCCACGCCCGTGATCTGGGTCGGCGAGGGCGCGTTCTTGGGGCGCAGCCCGCAGTAGAGCAGCCCGGTCAGAATGAGCACCACGGCGTTGATGATGATCCGCATGGCGTCCACGGGGATGGAAACGAGGCAGTACACCCCGA
Source organism: uncultured Bilophila sp. (assembly GCA_959604115.1). Classification (GTDB taxonomy): domain Bacteria; phylum Desulfobacterota; class Desulfovibrionia; order Desulfovibrionales; family Desulfovibrionaceae; genus Bilophila. Next base: position 490 of record CAUHBW010000389.1, read on the forward strand.
ACGGCGTGCCGAACGCCACGCCCAGCGCGAGCCAGCGCAGCGACTTCCAGTGCACCTGCCTGTAGACGAACGGCAGGTGCCCGACGCTCGCCAGCACTTCCCAGAACAGGATGACCGGGGCGACTTGCGCCGGGGGAAAGAACAGGGTGAGCAGCACGATCATGATCAGGGAAAAGCCGAACCCCGTAGCGCCGCGGACGATGCCGGCGAGGAAAACGGCCATGAACACATAGGCGGACAGAAGAGGGGTGAATTCCGGCATGATACCTCCTTGCGGGGCGCGGGCCGCCACGGCGGGAACGGACGTCTTTTTCTGCTCTAACGTGGGGCGGAGCACCCTGTCAAACGCCGCGCCCGGCCCCCGCACGGCGGGTCCGCGCTTGCGGGCAAGGGCTTTTCGGGGTATCATAGCTTCTTTACATGACAGTCCGTTTCGGAGCGTCAGTTCTCCGGAACCTCCATACTTCGTTCTGACCTCAGACCTCATTTACGAGTACCCCTCCATGACCACCAGAAGCCATTCTCCCCGAGATTCCCGCAATCCCCGAGATTTCAACGATCCCCGCAACAAGCCGCAGGAGCGTTCCGAACGCCCCGAACGTTCCGAATGGGCCTCCCGGCGTTCCGAACGTCCCGAGACGACGGTCCGCGACCGCTCCGAGCGTTCCGAACGCGCTCCGCGTCCCGACTGGGCCCCGCGCGGCGATCGTCCCCGCTTTGAGCGCGGCCCCCGCGACCGTTTCGAAAACGGCGATCGTCCCCGTCCGCCGAGAGGCGCCGGGCTTCTCGCCGAACTGCGCGAACTCGACCGGGAACTCGTCAAAATGATTGCCCGCCGCAGCCGCATGCTGACCCGTCTGCCCAACACCGGCGCTTCGGATCACGAACGCGAACTGCGTACCTCGTGGGAAGAGGCCGCTTCGGCCGTCAGCCGCGATCCCAGGCTCATCCGCCAGCTGTTCGCCCTGTTGCAGGAAGTGGAAGTCGCCCCCGCCGACATGGAGCAGCCTTCCGCCTTCAATCTGGCTCCGGCCCGCAAGCCGCTGAACGTGGAACTGCCCGCGCCCGCCTCCGACCGTCTGCCCCGCGTGCATATGGCGCTCGCCGCCAGCGGAGCCAGCGAATGCACCCTGCGCGGCGTGCCGCTGAACGGCCCGGTCATGGAGTGCCTCAAGGGCCTTAATCAGGTGGGCGCGCGCCTGCGCTGGGAAGAGGACGGACGCATTCTCTGTCAGGGCGGCGAACCCGTTTCCGGCTACAACAAGTCCATTCTCGACCGGGTGGTGCATGTCGGCGACGATCCGTTCAACCTGTACCTGATCCTGTTCCTGATGGTGACGCGTCCCGCGCGACTCAAGATCATCGGCGAAAGCGGCCTCAAATTCGTGGATCTGGCTCCCATGCGCCACTTCCTGCCTCTGCTCGGCGCGCGCCTGACCAGCGTGGTGCCCGGACAGGAGGGACTGCCCGCCCGTCTGGAATCCTCCGCCATGCTGCCGTCCGAAGTGGCCGTGCCCGCCGAACTGGCTTCCGACGCCGTGGAAGCCCTGCTCGTCGCCACCGCCGGTTGGGAACGCGAAGTGACGGTGGACCTGAGCGACCACCCCGAAGGCCGCAGCGTCGTTTCCAAAATCCTGCCCATTTTCCGCGAGCTCGGGATCAAGGCCGAGCTGTCGGAAGGCGAAGACGCCCTTTCCCTGCGCGTGACGCCCGGCAAGGCGGTGTTTTCCGGTTCGCCGCTTTCCGGCATCAACGTCACGGCGGCGGCGACCCTGCTCGCCATGCCCGCCTTTGTCGGCGGCAGCGTGAAGCTGAGCGGTCGCTGGAACGCCTCCGGCGATTCCCGGGCCGAAGATGCGGTCAAGTCGCTGTTCGAGTCGCTCGGCCTGCGCCTGATCGTCACCGAAGAAGGGCTGTCCCTCGCCTTCGGCGAAGGGCTTGCCGAAGGCGAAGAGCTTCCCGCCCTCAATCATGTTGAAGATCTGACGACGTTGCCTTCCTCTCTGTTCCCCCTCGGGTTCGTGCTCTCCATCGTTCCCGCCGTGCGCTCCAAGGGCGGCGTCATGCCCAAGCTGCCCGAGAGCGTGGACAAGGTGGTCGTGGAAAGTTTTCTCAATCAGCTCGGCCTGTCCTGTGAAGGCGACCGGCTGGTGCCCGTCGCGCCTTCCAACACCCCGTGGGCGAGCCCGAGCTTCCCGTGGGCTCTGGCGCTCTCTCTGGCGGCCTTCCTGCGGCCCAACATCAAGTTGAGCAATCCCGGCGTGGTGATGAACCATCTCCCGGCCTACTGGAACATCTACAACTCGCTTCCCACGCCCTCGATGGTCCGCAAGGCTCCCGAGGAAGAGGCCGCTCCCGCCGCCTCCCGCCCGGCCCGCCGCCGCGTCCTCGCCAGCCATACCCCCGAATCCGAAATGCCCGACGAAATCGTCTATCCCGACGAAGATTAACAACGGCGATGCCTCCGGCGGGCGGGGCTCTGCCCTGCACCCGCCGGGGGCGGGCCGGCCCCAGACCCCGGCACAACGCCCGATAAACAAAACGGTTCCGCACCCAGCTTGCGCTGGATACGGAACCGTTTTGTTTATCGGGCGTCCTGTCGACGGCAGGGGGGCAGGCTTGAAAGACTCTGAGGACGTTTTGAAGAAAAGGCGTGGAGGTGTCGCGAGAAAGGGCGCCTTGTGCCGTGCCGAGTTTCGCGGAGGAAAGAAACCCGCAGAGAACGAAAGAGAGCCGCCGGGAAACTGCCGACAGAGATCGGTCCGCCGCACCGCCGCAATCGTCATCCGTCCCGTTTATAAAAGTCTTTGAAGAGGAAAGGGGGAGGTTTGGAGGGGGGAAGGGGAAACTTTCT
>CAUHBW010000390.1 GCA_959604115.1 uncultured Bilophila sp.
GAAGAAGGGCTTCCCTCTCCCCTCCCCCAAGCCCCCTCCTCTCTCCCTCCTAAGACTTTCACAAGTGGAGACGGGGAGGAGGCGAAAGATTTCCTTTTCCGCACTGGGTTACGGGGAAGGAGAAGCATCGGAAAAGTCATTCGGGCGCGATCCGACGCCGAAATGTTCAGACAGGGGAAGTTGCGCGACTTCCCCTTTTCGCACACGAGAAGCCATGCTCCGTTACATTACCGAACTGCCGTCATCCGAATGGGAAACCGCGTTTCCCCGTCCCGTCGTCCTGCTGGGCAGTACGGGATCCATCGGCGTCAACACGCTGCGGGTCATCGAAAGGCACCCCGATCTGTTCCGGGTCGTGGCGCTCGCCGGGGGCCGCAACGTCGAACGCCTGACCGAACAGGCCCTGCGCTGGCGTCCGCCGTACCTCGGCATCCAGACAGAGGAGGGCCGCGCCGCGCTGCTCGCCGCGCTCCCGGCGGACTACCGGCCCGAAATCATGGTCGGCCCGCAGGGATACGCCGAACTCGCCTCCCTGCCGGAAGCCTCCACGGTCCTCTCCGCCCAGATGGGCGCGGCGGGGCTGCGGGCGACGATGACCGCCGCGCGCGCGGGAAAGGTCATCTGCCTCGCCAACAAGGAGTCGCTCGTACTCGCCGGGCACATGCTCCGCGAAACCTGCGCGAAGACCGGAGCCGTCATCCTGCCCGTGGATTCGGAGCACAACGCCGTGTTTCAGGGCCTGCGGGGCCGGAACCCCGAAACGGTCAGGCGGATCATCCTCACGGCCTCCGGAGGGCCGTTCCGTGGCAAAAAACGGGACTTCCTCGCCACGGTGACGCCCGCGCAGGCGCTGAAGCACCCCAACTGGAGCATGGGCGCGAAAATCACCATCGACTCCGCGTCGATGATGAACAAGGGGCTTGAAATCATCGAGGCCCACCACCTCTACGGCCTGCCGCTGGAACGCATCGGCGTTCTGGTGCATCCGCAGTCGCTGGTGCACTCGCTGGTGGAGTTCGAGGACGGCTGCCTCATGGCGCAGGCGGGCACCCCGGACATGCGCATGCCCATCGCCTACTGCCTCGCGTGGCCCCGCTGCCTCGACGCGGGCGTGCCGCCGCTGGACCTCGCCCGTTCCGGCGGCTTGACCTTCGAGGAGCCGGACTTACACTCTTTCCCGTGCCTTGAGCTCGCCTGCCGGACCATCGGCAAGGGTTCCGCCCTGCCCGTGGTCCTCAACGCCGCCAACGAGGCTGCGGTGGCGGCCTTCCTCTCGGAACGCATCGGCTTTATGGACATTCCCGATCTCATCAGCCGGGCGCTGGACACGTGCACGGCTCCCGATCCCGCTTCACTGGAAGCGATTGAACAACTGGACCACGAAACCCGGCGCCGCGTCGGCCTGTGGATAGAGAAGGTGTAAATGGACTTCCTGCTCAACATCCTTTCGCACTGGGAGAGCGCGCTTGCCGTATTGCTCGTTCTGGGCGGACTTATTTTTTTCCATGAACTCGGCCATTTCAGCGTCGCCCGCATGCTCGGCATCGGCGTACGGACCTTTTCCCTCGGCTTCGGCCCCAAACTGCTGGTCCGGCGGGGCGGCAAGACGGACTACTGCCTCTCGCTGATCCCGCTCGGCGGCTACGTCGCCCTTGCCGGAGAAGAGGACGAGGCCGAACAGCCCGATCCCAAAGGCAAGGACATCGACGGCGTGCTGTTCGCGCCCGAGGAACTGTACTCCGGGCGTCCCGCGTGGCATCGCCTGCTGGTCGTACTGGCGGGCCCGGTCGCCAACTTCGTGCTGGCGCTGATCATCTACTGCGGCCTTGCGTGGGCGCAGGGGCAGACCTACCTGCTTCCCGAAGTCGGCAGCGTCGTGGAAGGAACTCCGGCCGCCGCCGCGGGCATCAAGCCCGGCGACAAGGTGCTCTCCATCGACGGCAAGCCCATCGACAACTGGAATCAGGTGGCCGAGGGCATCGAAGCCGGAAACGGCAAGGCGGTTTCCCTCGTGCTTTCGCGCGACGGCTCGGACGTCACCCTTTCCCTGACCCCGGAAGCCAAAACCCGCACCACCATTTTCGGCGAGGAACAGCCCGCGTGGCTCATCGGCGTCATGGCTTCGGGCGCGACCGGCACCCTGCCCCTCGGCCCCGTCGAAGCCATCGGCGCGGGCTTCACCCAGACGTGGGACATGATCGCCTTCACCTGCGAGAGCTTCGTCAAGCTGGCGCAGCGCGTGGTTCCGCTGGACAACGTGGGCGGCCCCATCCTGATCGCGCAGATGGTCGGACAGCAGGCCGAACGCGGGCTTTCCGCCGTGCTTCTGCTCGCCGCGCTCATCAGCGTCAACCTCGGCATTCTCAATCTGCTGCCCATCCCGATCCTCGACGGCGGACACATCGTCTTCTTCACGCTGGAAATGATCATGGGGCGTCCCGTCAGCGCCACGGCTCGGGAATGGTCCGCCAAGGTGGGCATGGCCCTGCTGCTCTGCCTGATGCTCCTCGCCACATGGAACGATTTGACAAGGCTGTTCTCATGAATACCACGCTGATCATGAACGCCGCCGAGGGCCGCATCCAGCTCGTGCTGGCGCAGGACGGTGCCCTCGTGTGCGCGCAGGAATGGAGCGCCCCCGCCAAGGGCACCGAACTCTTGACGCCCGTGCTCGCGGATACCTTCCAGCGCCTCGGCGTCATGCCCGCCGACATCGACCGCATCGCCTGCGTCGCCGGTCCGGGGAGCTTTACGGGGCTCCGTCTCGCCCTGACCACCGCCGCGGCCTTCCGCCGGGCGACGGGGGCCCTCGTCGCGCCGTTGAACGTGCTTCAGGCCCTTGCGGCTTCCGTTCCCTTCGGTCCTCTCTTTGACCGGGAAATCCGCGTGCGCGTCGTGACGCACGCCCGGCGCGGCCTTGTGCACGGGCAGGACTTCCTGTTCGCGCCCGGCTCCGCGCTGCCCGTCCCCGTCGGCGATCCCGCCATGTGGGAGCTTCCCGCCGCTGCGGACGGCCCCCGTCCCGACGTCATGCTCGGCAGCGGCGTGGCCCGCAATCTGTCCGCGTTGCAAGAACTCTTCGGCGCATCCGTGCCCGTCTTCCTGCCCGCGCTCACCCAGCCCGTCCCGCAGGCGCTTCTTGATCTCACCCTCGCCTTTCCCGAGTCCGCGTGGGTGGACAAGGACATCGATCCGCTCTATCTCCGGCCCTGCGACGCCGTAGACAATCTCGCCTCCATCGCCGCCAAGCGCGGACAGGCTCCCGAAGAAGCCTTCGCCCAGCTCGACAGGCTGCTCGCGCCCCCCGCCGAGGAAGTCGTTCGGAAGAACGGGTAGGGAAT
>CAUHBW010000391.1 GCA_959604115.1 uncultured Bilophila sp.
GCCCCCCCGCCCCCCCCGCCGGAGGCAAACCGTTCGCACCGCGGCTTCGGGGAAGTCCGCGACGATCACAACGTCGTCGGCCTTCTTGCCGCCGGCAGCGCCGCCAGCGGCACCGGCTCCGGGCTGGGCGCCCGCGGCACCGTCCGCGCCGGGCTGGCCCTGAGCCTGCGAATAGAGCTGTTCGGCCAGCTTGTGGGAAGCCTGAGCCAGCTCTTCCGTGGACTTTTTGATCGCTTCGACGTCTTCGCCTTCCATCAGCTTCTTGAGGGCTTCAAGCTTGGTTTCGATGTCGCTCTTGAGGGCGGCGTCGAGCTTGTCGCCGAGATCCTTGATGGACTTTTCGGTGCCGTAGATCAGGCCGTCGGCCTGGTTGCGGGCGCTGATGAGATCCTGCTTCTTCTTGTCGTCGGCGGCGTGGGCTTCGGCTTCCTTCACCAGCTTTTCGATGTCGGCGTCGGAGAGGCCGGACGAAGCAGTGATCTGGATGGACTGTTCCTTGCCGGTGCCAAGATCCTTGGCGGACACGTTCACGATGCCGTTGGCGTCGATGTTGAAGGCCACCTCGATCTGCGGTACGCCGCGCGGTGCCGGCGGAATCCCGGTCAGATCGAAACGGGCCAGCGTCATGTTGTCGGCGGCCATCGGACGTTCGCCCTGCAGCACGTGGATGGACACGGAGGGCTGGTTGTCCGAAGCGGTCGTGAAGGTCTGGCTCTTGCGGGTCGGGATCGTCGTGTTGCGGTCGATCAGCTTGGTGAACACGCCGCCCATGGTCTCAATGCCGAGGGACAGCGGGGTCACGTCGAGCAGCAGCACGTCCTTCACGTCGCCCGCGAGGATGCCGCCCTGAATCGCGGCGCCCATGGCTACCACTTCGTCGGGGTTCACGGAACGGTTGGGTTCCTTGCCGAAGAAGTCCGCCACGGTCTTCTGGACCAGAGGCATACGGGTCATGCCGCCCACGAGGAGCACTTCGTCAATGTCGGAAGGCTTCAGGTTGGCGTCGGCCAGCGCCTTGCGGCAGGGTTCCAGCGTCTTCTGCACGAGGTCGGCGACCAGCTGCTCCAGCTTGGCGCGGGACAGCTTGATCAGCATGTGCTTGGGGCCCGTCTGGTCGGCCGTGATGAACGGCAGATTGATTTCGGACTCCATCGACGTGGACAATTCCTTCTTGGCGGCTTCGGCGGCGTCTTTCAGACGCTGGAGAGCCATGCTGTCCTTCGCCAGATCGATGCCCTGTTCCTTCTTGAACTCTTCCACCAGATAATTGATGATCCGCTGGTCGAAATCTTCGCCGCCGAGGAAGGTGTCGCCGTTGGTGGCGCGCACTTCGACCACGTTGTCGCCGACTTCGAGGATGGACACGTCGAACGTGCCGCCGCCGAGGTCGAACACGACGATCTTTTCGTTGGCCTTCTTGTCGAAGCCGTAGGCGAGGGAAGCCGCCGTCGGTTCGTTGATGATGCGCTTGACGTCGAGACCGGCGATCTGACCGGCGTCCTTGGTGGCCTGACGCTGGGCGTCGTTGAAGTAGGCCGGGACGGTGATGACCGCTTCGGTCACGGGTTCGCCGAGATAGGCTTCCGCGTCGGCCTTCAGCTTGCCCAGAATCGTCGCGGAAACTTCCTGCGGGGTGTACTGGTGCCCGTCGATTTCCACCACGGCGGCGCCGTTGGCGCCGGCAACGATGCTGTAGGGAGCATGCTGCTTCCAATGTTCGACTTCAGGAGAATTGGCCATGCGTCCCATGAGACGCTTGACCGCAAAAACGGTACGGTTGGAGTTCGTCACGGCCTGACGCTTGGCGGCGTCGCCGACCAGACGCTCCTTGTCGGTGAAGGCGACCACGGACGGGGTCGTACGACCGCCGTTGGGATTGGTGATGCACTTGGGGTCTTTGCCTTCCATAACATAGACACAGCTGTTCGTCGTGCCGAGGTCGATTCCGATGATTTTGCCCATAATACTCTTCCTCCTCGAGGACTCACACCCTGTAAAGAGGTGATGATGTCATGTTTGATGCGAAAGAAATAAAGCATCAGTCCGGGTCGTCCAGAGGGGGGAGCCTATTTTTTTTACACCTCCGCAACGCCGGGGCGGGGCTATCGGGGCAACGATATGGAATATCAATATGTTATGGAACGTATGAGAAATATGCGTTTTCCCGGGGGCTTTCCATGAAAAGGTTCCGGTTTTCCCTTGTCATCGGTATCCCGCTGGAATAAGGTTCTGATCTGGTTCTCCCCTCCATCCCCGTTTCCCGGAGCAAGCCGCCATGCCCAGCGTTTCCCGATCCAGACGGTATTTCACGAGAATCCCGCTCATCGCCGGATTCTTTTTCATAGCCTGCGCCCTCATCTTCGCCCCCGTCGCCGAGGCGCGGCACGCCCGCGCCGCCAAAGCGACCCGCAGCACTCGCGCCGGACAGCTTCTCAACGTCCGCTCCGCCGTCCTCATGGACGCCCGCACGGGCAAAATCCTGTTCTCCCAGAATCCCGACGCGCGCATTCCCCCCGCGTCGCTGACCAAGATCATGTCCATGCTGGTGACGTTCGACGCCGTCCGGGCGGGCAAAGCCCGTCTGGGCGATCAAGTCCGCGTCAGCCGCCACGCCGCGCGGCAGGGCGGTTCGCGCATGGGCCTGCGCGCCGGAGAGCGCGTTTCCCTCAACCGTCTGCTCATGGGCATGGCGGTTTCTTCGGGCAACGACGCCTCCATGGCCGTCGCGGAGCGCATCGGCGGTTCCAGCCGTACCTTCATCGGCATGATGAACCGCAAGGCCCGCCAGATCGGGATGACCTCAAGCACCTTCAAGACGCCCAACGGCCTGCCCGCCGCCGGGCAGTACACCACAGCCCGCGACATGGCCCGCCTCGGTTACGTCTATCTGAAAAACAATCCCTCGGCCCTCAACCAGTACCACCGCATCCGCGTTCTGAAACATCGCGGCTCGGTCACGACCAACAAGAATCCCCTGCTGGGCGCATGCCCCGGCGCCGACGGCCTGAAAACCGGCTGGGTTTCCGCCTCCGGGTACAATATCATTTCCACGGTGCGCCGCGGCAACACCCGGCTCATCGCGGTGATCCTCGGAGCGGACAGCCCCGGACTCCGCAGCCACGAAATCCGCAGGCTCATCGAGGCCGGATTCAACTCCCGCGCCAAAGGCGTCACCGTGGCCTCGGCCCTCTCGCACCGCTACGCCAACAAGGCCACGGCCTCGTCCGTCAAGAAGCACAAGCCCCGCCGCAGCAAAACCACCGTTCAGGCTTCCCGCAGGACGGGGAGAAGCTAAAAAATTGGAGAGGGGGAGGAGAACCTTTCTGAAGAAAG
>CAUHBW010000392.1 GCA_959604115.1 uncultured Bilophila sp.
CACCCCGAAAAACCAGAAATGAAGCATTTCCCTTTGACGACACGCTGTATAAGCAGCGGCATTTTATTGAAAATACATTCGTAGGCTAAAGGACTGGCGGCGTATCGCAACCCGGTATGCCCGCTGTGACCATACTTTTTTCTCAGCCATCTGCTTCGCTGTTTCTGTTATCTTTTATCTCTGTTAATGAGTCCTGACCCTAGCCCATAGATGAAGAGAGCCGCGATGAGGCGTGTCAGTTGCACTGTCTCACGGTTGGTTGCTTCTTCACGGGGAAGAGAAATGTTGAACAGGGGCGGGGCGTAGAGGTAGAAGTCCCCGGAGGGAGACAGGCCGCAGCGTACCCGGAGGGGACGGTGCGGCTTGAAAGCCTTGGAGAGGGGCTTTACAAGCGGAGGGTGCTTATAATACAAAAGGCGCACCACAAGACCCTGATTTTCAGGGTAAAGTGATGCGCCTTCAGTTTCCTGTTGGCGTCCCCAAGCGGATTTGAACCGCTGTTGACGGCGTGAAAGGCCGCTGTCCTGGGCCGGCTAGACGATGGGGACGTCTGAATGCGTGTTGGCTGGGCTACGTGGACTTGAACCACGATTAACGGGACCAGAATCCGTCGTCCTGCCAATTGAACGATAGCCCAACGCGCGAAAAACTGTTTAGTAAAAAGTCCACCGCCTGTCAACAAAAAAATCGCCGTTCCGCACGGATTTTTTTGCCGTTCCTTTTTTTATTTGAAAATACAATAAGGTATAGGATATCCGCAAATACGGTTCTGTCCTTGTGGGAGCGGCACCGGACTGGGTGCGAAGCCGCAGGGGAAGCGTTTGGACTGGGAATGGCTCGGTTGGCGGGCCTCTCGCTTGACACCGGAGGGGATGGCAATGCACAATATCGCCCTGTGGACGTACCTCCTCTACGAAAAAATCTTGTTTGTGTCCTTCTCGGTCTGCTGCTGGCGGGCTGCGGGTCGCTTTTCTTTCCGAACGTCTCCTCTTCCTTTCCTTCGTATCCGTATGCCGACGTTTCTTTTGACAAGGAAACGGCGTCTTGTTGTGCGGCGTTCGTGCTGCGTCCCGGCGAACGCGCTTCCGTCTGGCGTCCCGCAGAGCAGGGGAGGGTCTTTCGGGTCGAGAAACGGACGGCGCACCTCGGTCCCCGGCCCGAACGGGGGTACGTCGGGAATCCGTCCGTTCTGCTGTCCGGCGTAGAAACGCCCCGCCCCTCGTCTCGGGCCTGCTCCGTATGGTTTATGGCGGAGACGCTTCCGCCTTCTCCCCCGCCCGTCGCTTCCTGTCCGCGCTCCCCGCCGGTTTGAATGCGTTTCCGTGAAATCATGTACGGCGTCGTCTGTTCAAACCACAATGGCATTCCTCCGTATCTTCGGGGGAAGGAGCGTGTATGTTTTTTGATTTTTCATGGGTAGCGGAACCGACCGCATGGGGCGGGTTGGGCACGCTCGTGTTGCTTGAAGTCGTGCTCGGCATCGACAACCTCGTTTTCATCTCCATCCTCTCGTCCCGGCTGCCGGAGGCCAAGCGCAGGCACGCCTTTACCATCGGCCTTTCGCTTGCGCTGCTCATGCGGCTGGCCCTGCTGTCCGCGGTGGCGTGGCTGGTGGGGCTGACGGCCCCGTGGTTCACTGTGTTCGGGCACGCCTTTACCGCGCGGGACGTGATCCTGCTCGTGGGCGGCTTCTTTCTTTTACTGAAGGGGACGATGGAGCTGCACGAGCGGCTGGAAGGCTTCCAGCCCGCCGAGGACAAGCCCGCGCATCAGGCCGTGTTCTGGCAGGTCATCACCCAGATCGTCGTGCTGGACGCCATTTTTTCATTGGATTCGGTCATCACGTCCGTGGGCATGGTCAAGGAACTGTCCATCATGATGATCGCCGTGGTGTTCGCCGTGCTGGTGATGCTGCTGGCGTCCCGGCCTCTGACGCGGTTTGTGGACAGGCACCCCACGGTCATCATCCTGTGCCTCGGCTTCCTGCTCATGATCGGCCTGAGCCTGATTCTGGAGGGCCTCGGCTACCATATTCCCAAGGGCTATCTCTACGCGGCCATCGGCTTTTCCATCGTCGTGGAAGCGTTCAACCAACTGGCGCTGCGCAACCGCCGGAACCGGATTACCACGCGGGGCCTGCGCGAGTCGGCGGCGCGGGCAGTGCTGGAGCTGCTCGGCGGCGTGCCCGCGCCCGGCGGAGAGGCGGAACGGGATGTGGCCGCGCTGAGCTATGACGACAAGCGCGACAAGGTGTTCGGGCCGGAGGAGCGGGCCATCGTCGCCCGCGTCATCCGTTTCGGCGGCAGAACCGTCCGATACATCATGACGCCCCGGCACAAGGTTCGGTGGATCGACAGTTCCGATACTCCGGAACGCCTCCTCGCCGTGGCGGGCGCGTCGAAGCAGGCGTTCCTGCCGGTGATGCGCGGGGATACCGACGAGGTGCTCGGTGTCGTGGACCTGCGTGAGCTTTTGTGGCGCTATCAGAAGACGGGCCGTTTTTCCCTTGAGGCGTCGGTGATCCCGGTGCCGATGGTGTTTGAGCACACCGGCCTTCCCGACGTGCTGGACGCCTTTCGGCAGCGTCCGGCCCCCATGGGCATCGTGCTGGACGAGTACGGCAGCGCGGTGGGCGTCGTGACGCCCATGGATATCCTGTCGGCCATCGCCGGGCACATGGGCGAGGTCACGTCCGAGCCGGAGGCGTTCCGGCAGCCCGACGGCTCGTGGCTGCTGCCGGGACGCATGGCCGTCGACGAGGGGCTGCACAGTCTGGGCATCCAGCCGGAAGAGGAGCTCAGCTGCGCCACGATGGCGGGGCTGCTGCTGGAACGTCTGGGACACATCCCCACGGCGGGCGAGAGCCTTTTCTTCTGGGGGCGTCTGTGGACCGTAGTTTCGCTGGACGGTTTGCGCATCGATCAGATTCGGGTCCATCCGCAGCGTCCCGCGTCGCCGGCGGAAGCGTGATCGATTCCCCGTTTGAGGGAGCCGTCCGGGGCACGCTCTGGATTTCTTCCCGGAATCGGTTTAATCTTCTCATGATAATGAGAGTGGCTCCCCGCGTTTCCCGCGCAGGGAGCCCGCAATCGGGACGGCGCGGCGATACGCGCTTTTGTGACGAAAATACCCCTTTGGGGGATTGCCTGATGGGGCGTTTCCCGAGCAAAAGACTCCGAGGCCCGCTTCGCGGGGTTTCGGGGAGGGCGCTTCACAAGCATAGAGGTATGACGATGAAACGGAGTTTGTTTCACCTGATGGTCATGGCGCTGTCGCTGGCCGTGGCCTGCGTGTTCGCGTGGGGGGAGGTGTCGTCCGCTCGTGCGGAATA
>CAUHBW010000393.1 GCA_959604115.1 uncultured Bilophila sp.
GCTTGAAATCCTCGACGACGGCGTCAGGCTCGAGCTGCTCGTGCGGGCCAAAGGCAGGATGCGGTGCGAATGCGTATGCTACCCCTCCCCGGAAACCGAACACGGCATGATGCGCTGGCTTGACGCCCGTATCGCCGAAGCGGAAACGGAAGACCTTTCCCAATAACCGCCGTCATCGGAACCGCCTTGCAGTGGTTCTCCAATTTTAGCCGCGCCTTCAAAAGAAGGCCCGCAAAAAAGCCTCCTCGCGTATGCGAGGAGGCTTTTTTATGACGAATATGCCGATGGCTAGAAAGGGGTTAGAACAGGATTTTAACCTGTTCCTCATCCTTCTCCTGACGGCGACCGATGGTTCCGATCACCCAGGCCCCCTTATGCATCGCTTCAAGACGGCCCATGGCCTCTTCCGCGACTTCTTCGGGAACGATGAAGACGTACCCGATGCCGCAGTTGAAAATCTGGAGCATTTCGGGCCAGGTCAGGCCGCCCTGCTCGCGCAGCCAGTGGAATACGGGCTGAACATCCCATGAAGCGAAATTGATGTCCGCCGTCACCGAGTTGGGCAGCACGCGGGGAATGTTGTCGTAGAAACCGCCGCCGGTGATGTGCACCATGCCCTTGACGGGCAGATCGCGCATCAGATTGCGCACGACGTCGGAGTAGATGTAGGTAGGGGCCAGCAACACGTCCTTCACGGTCCGATCCGTGCCGGGAAGGATATCGTCGGGTCCGAGTCCGCTCTTGTCCAGAATCTTGCGGACAAGGGAGTAGCCGTTGGAATGGATGCCGGAGGAGGCCAGTCCGATGAGGACGTCGCCCACGCGGATGCCGGAGCCGTCCACGATCTTGGCGTTGTCCGCCATGCCCACGCAGAATCCCGCGAGGTCGTACTCCCCGTCGCCGTACATGTCGGGCATTTCCGCCGTCTCGCCGCCGAGCAGGGCGCACCCTGCCTGCTTGCAGCCTTCCGCGATGCCGGCGATGACCTGCGTCGTCTTGTCCACATCAAGCTTGCCGGTCGCGAAATAGTCGAGGAACAGCAACGGACGCGCGCCCTGAACCAGAATATCATTGGCACTCATGGCGACAAGATCGATACCGACGGTATCATGCTTGTCGAAGGCAAAGGCAAGCTTCAACTTGGTGCCTACGCCGTCGGTGGAGGCAACCAGCACCGGCTCGTCCATACCGGACATATCCGGCTTGAAAAGTCCGCCGAACCCGCCGATATCCGACAGCACACCGTGGATGTGCGTCTGCGATACGATGGATTTGATGCGGGAAACCAGGGAGTTGCCAGCGTCGATGTTGACTCCGGCCTCGGTATACGCTTGGGCTCGCGTCAGGGACATGATCCTCTCCTCAAACTAGCTTTGGGTAATATGTCCGGCGAGAATAGGCTTTTCCCAAGGCTTGTGCAAGAGGCGACGTCCCTTCTCCGGCTGTTTGGGGCCGATCCCGGCTCTTGCGGTCCTTCGGCGCGGAGACTATGGTATGGCCTATACCGCCATTTCTCAACGCACGAAAGGTTCTCAACATGAATGAAGAAAATTCCCTCGCAGCGGAAAATCCCTTCCGCAAGCTGGACAAAAAACGGTTTCAGCCTCTTGAAGAGAAGAAAAAGGAACGCACCGTCAAGAAAAAAGCGGCTCCATCAGGCGATGCCGACGCGGCGCTGTCCTTCTATTCGGAATTCGGCTCCTCCCCGTCCGACGACAAGGAAGCCAGAGCCTTCCTCGCCGCCGTTTCCGGAGTGACCAAGCTGGGCGCGGCTCCCAAGAAAACGCCCCCCAAGCAGCCTGCGCCGGCTTCTCTGGGACATCCGGTTCTGGCCGAAGATTCCGTCCGGGAAACCAAACGCTCTCTGAAGGCCAAAAAGAAAATGTCCGTTCCCGCACAGGAAACCGTCTCTTCCGCCCCGGAGGAGCGGGAGATTCAGGTCGAGGACAACGTGTTCTTCAATGCCATGCAGGACGTGACGCCTCTCTCCGGGAAAGGCCGCGCCGTCGTCGCCGAGGCGCCCGCTCCGGTTGCGCCCGTGCAGGAAACCGTCAATCCGCTCCAAGACTTCATGGACGGCAAACTCGAATTCGCGCTCGCGTTTACGGATGAATACGTTGAGGGGCATGTCGTCGGGCTCGATCTCATGACGGTCGGCAAGCTGCAGGCGGGCCAGTTCAGCCCGGAATCCCACCTCGATCTTCACGGCATGAATGCCCAACAGGCGTTCGATGCCCTGATCGGCTTTTTCCGGGCGGCGTATTTCAAAGGCCAGCGAACCGTTCTCGTCGTCCCCGGGCGTGGTCTGAACTCTCCTCACGGCATTTCCATCCTGCGGGAGAAGATTCAGGAATGGTTCACACAGGACCCGCTCAAACGCGTGATTCTCGCCTTTTGCACGGCCCGCCCCGCCGACGGCGGAGCCGGAGCTCTTTATGTACTGCTGCGGAAATTCAGAAAGGGACAGGGAAAGATCTGCTGGGAACGCAAACCGGCCGATCCCGATCTTCTCTGATTTTTCTTTTTGCGTGGTACGAGCCCCTGTCAAGGTATCCGCTTGAAATCCTTGTCGGGGGCTCGTCCGTTTCCGCCGTCGGCCCGCTTGTGCAAAAAGATTTTTAGGAATAAACACAAAATAGACTGTTCAACCAACCAAATGTGTGGTATTGATTTCCCACATGCGGAAGGTGTTTCGTCATTGCCATAAAAAACACCTCCATACACCATGAACCGTCGGTTCCTGTATGAAAACGGGGGAGGGAGAATCCCGAATCGTCACAAGGAACCGGTACGTCAGATCAAAGTTGACAACATAACAATGGACAAGGGACGACAAGTCGGTATCCTCCCGAAAAGGGGCATGAGCCCGGGAGGTTCCCCGCCCCATTGGGCAAGCGCCCCGCACATAGTACAACATCTTGCCGCGCCGGCATCACCGGCGTTTGCGGCTGAACACGTATCCTGTTTGCCCGTCACGCTGATGGACAGACAAACAACGTCCGCCCGGGGGCGGAAGGGAGTTTTCATGGCCAAGAAATGGAAAACCATGGACGGCAACACGGCAACCACGCATATCGCCTACGCGCTGAGCGACGTCGCCTGTATCTATCCTATTACGCCGTCCTCCGTGATGGGCGAACTGGCTGACGACTGGGCCGCCGCCGGCAAAAAAAACCTGATGGGACAGACCGTTACCGTGCGTGAGCTTCAGTCCGAAGCGGGCGCCGCCGGTGCCGTGCACGGTTCTCTGGTCGCGGGCGCCATGACCAGCACGTTTACGGCCTCTCAGGGCCTCCTGCTCATGATCCCCAACATGTACAAGATCG
>CAUHBW010000394.1 GCA_959604115.1 uncultured Bilophila sp.
GCAGTACAGAAGAAGCTTGAGGCCTCCGAAGCCAAGGCCGCCCAGCTCGCCGACGATGTGGAAAACGCGAAAAAGGCTGCTTCCGAAACCGTCGAACAGGCGTAACCCTTTATCTTTCATAATGCCCACGCACGGCCTTCGTCGGAGGATCGTGCGTGGGCATTCTTGCCGCATATGAGCCAGCAACAGCCCGCCTCTCCCCGTGTCACGCCCATGTTCGAACAGTACCTCCGCATCAAGGAGGGCTATCCGGACGCCCTGCTCTTTTACCGCATGGGCGATTTTTACGAACTGTTCTTCGAGGATGCCGAAGTCGCCGCCCGCGAACTCCAGATCGCGCTGACCTCGCGCAACCCCAATGCCGAATCCCCCATCCCCATGTGCGGCGTCCCGTGGCACGCGGCGGAAGGGTATGTCAGCCAGTTGCTCAACAAGGGCTACAAGATCGCCTTCTGCGATCAGATCGAAGACCCCAGAGCGGCGAAAGGACTTGTCGAGCGGGCCGTCACCCGCGTCTACACGCCGGGGACCGCCATCGACGACGTCAGCCTCGAACCCAAGGGGCATACCTATCTGGGAGCCCTGTTCTGGAATCCGGACACTGATCGCGGCGGATTCGCCTGGGTGGACGTTTCCACGGGGTACTGGTCCGGGCTCCACGTCAAAAAAAACCAGGAACTCTGGCAGTGGGCCCAGAAAATCGCCCCCCGCGAACTTCTGCTCCCGGAAGACGCCGACATCCCCGCGACGCTGGGACTGACCGACATTCAGGCCGTCCGCGTCCCGCTGCGGAGCCATTTCGACTACAAACGTTCCACCGAGCGGGTGCTCGCCGCGCAGTCCGTCGCGGAACTCGGGGCCTTGGGGCTTGAGGATCGCAAGGAACTGGTGCAGGCCTGCGGAGCGCTGCTCGCCTATCTCGAACAAACGCAGATGCAGGATACGAAGCATCTGGCACCGTTCGAGCCGCTGGACCTCGGTCAGCATCTGCTCATCGACGACGTCACCGAGCGCAATCTCGAACTGTTTCGGCGGCTGGACGGCCGCAAGGGCGTGGGTACGCTGCGCCATGTGCTTGATTCGACGCAAACCCCGATGGGCGGACGTCTGCTTGAGGAACGTCTGCGGAACCCGTGGCGGGAACTCGCTCCCATTCAGGAAACGCAGGACGCCATTCAGTGGCTGTCCGCTCATCCCGAAAACAGGAAGAGACTGCGCGGCGCGCTTGCCGGAGTCTACGATCTCGAACGCCTGTCCACCCGCATCGCCCTCAACCGGACGTCGCCCCGGGACATGCTCTCCCTCAGGCAAAGCCTTGCGGCCCTTCCTCCGGTCAGGGAGGCCATCAATACGCCCGCCTCCGATGCGCCGCATGCGCTGCGCAGGATTATGGAGCACTGGGACAATCTGGACGATCACGCAGCCACGCTCGAAAAGGCGCTCGCCGACGATCCTCCGCAGTTCATCACCGAGGGAGGCCTGTTCAAACAAGGATACAACGCCGAACTGGACGAACTGCTCGACCTTGTGGAACACGGCGAAAACCGGGTCAAGGCTCTGCTCGCCGAGGAGCAGAAGGCCTCCGGCATCAACAAGCTCAAGCTCGGCTACAACCGAGTGTTCGGCTACTATTTCGAGCTGTCCAAAGCCGTGGGCGCGACGCCTCCCGAACACTTCATCCGCAGGCAGACGCTGGCGAACTCGGAACGCTTCACCACCGTCCGGCTCAAGGAACTTGAAGAAAAACTGCTTTCCGCAGCCGACAAGCGCAAGTCTCTGGAGTACAAGCTGTTCCAGCAGTTGCGCGGCGTCCTCGCGGCGGCGCGGCCCCGCATCCTGTTCATGGCCGACATGCTGGCCCAGCTGGACTACTGGCAATCACTGGCGGAAACGGCGGTGCGGCACAACTGGTCACGTCCCGAGCTCCACACGGAACAGTCGATCACCATCCGTGAAGGCCGCCATCCGGTCGTGGAGAGCATCATCGGGGAAGCCTCCTTCGTGCCGAACGACCTGCACATGGATGAAGACCGGCGGCTCCTGCTGATCACCGGCCCCAACATGGCGGGCAAATCGACCGTGCTCCGGCAAACCGCGCTCATCTGCCTGCTCGCGCAGATGGGCTCCTTCGTCCCCGCTCGGGAGGCGAAGCTGGGCCTGTGCGACCGCATCTTCTCCCGTGTGGGCGCTTCGGACAATCTGGCGCAGGGGCAAAGTACGTTCATGGTCGAAATGATGGAAACCGCGCGGATATTGCGGCAGGCGACCAAGCGCAGCCTCGTCATCCTCGACGAAATCGGACGCGGCACGAGCACGTTCGACGGGCTGGCGCTGGCATGGGCCGTGGCCGAGGAGCTCGCCAGACGCGCGGGCGGAAGCATCCGCACCCTGTTCGCCACGCACTACCACGAACTGACCGCGCTCGAAGGCAAAATCCCCGGCGTGCACACGATGAACATCGCCATCCGGGAATGGAACGGCGAAATCGTGTTTCTCCGCCGCCTGATTCCCGGCCCCTCGGACCGGAGCTACGGCATCGAAGTGGCCCGGCTCGCGGGCGTCCCGCAACCGGTCGTCCAGCGGGCGCGGGAAATCCTCGCCCAGCTGGAACAGAACAAGGGGTCCTCGCCAGTGCGGCAAGTCATGCCCAACCTTCTGCCCGGCATCTCGTTGCCGGAACCCAAACCGAAAAAGCCCGTGGAAGAAACCCCGCCGCCATCGGAACCGGATCACCCGCTTCTGGTCGCGCTGCGCGACACCAATCCCGATGCGCTGACGCCTCTTGAGGCACTCAAGCGGCTCACCGAATGGAAACTTTTATGGGGAGCACCCAAGCAATGAAAAACTGGATCATACCGGCACTGTGCTGCCTGCTTCTGGTTGCGGCGGGATGCGGCAAAAAAGGAGACCCGGTCCCTCAGGACAAGAAAAACCTGTTCGCCTGGGAAAAGGCCGACGCCGCGTTTACGCAAAACGGCTGCCTCGCCATTTCGGCGATAATGAGCGGCGCGACCCGTAACGTGGACGGTTTCAGCATCGAACTGGAACCGCTGGCGGCCTCGGCGGACTCGACGTTGCCCAAGGAATTGCAGACGCCGCAGGACACCTGCGAAGGCTGCCCCTTCACCCCGCGCGAAACGCAGGAGCTGACCCCGCAGCAGGCCATTCCGACAGACGGGGGAACGCGGTACGCCTTCACCTATTGCCCCACGATCAAGGCGGCCGCCTACCGCTGGCGTCTGGTGGCGCGGAACGTCTTCATGTCGTTTCCCTTCGCCCTTACCCCGATAAAGACCGTGCGCTGAG
>CAUHBW010000395.1 GCA_959604115.1 uncultured Bilophila sp.
CGATCAGGAAGTAGCCGGGGAAGCCCATTTCGCAGATGACCTTGAGTTCCATTTCAAGCCGATCCCAGTAGAGCTGGTGATCGATGGTCTCGCGATCGGGATGCAGGGCAAGCCGCTGTTTGAGACCTTCACGGGCGAGACGTTGGAATTCGGTGGACAGAGTCATACCTTCCGGCAATTCGTACACCGGAAAATAATGGTGCGTGAAGTCCATCTCAATGTGGCATTCTTCCGCGATCCGGACCGTATTGGAAAGAGCTTCCGGAACATGCTTGAACGCCTGTTCCATTTCTTCGGAAGACTTGTAGTACAGGTCTCGGGCTTCAAAACGCATTCGCTTGGCGTCATTGACCTTTGCCTGCGTCTGGATGCACAACAGGACGTCATGCGCCTCCACGTCGTCGGCGTTCAGATAATGGCAGTCGTTCGTTGCTACCAGCGGAACTTTCGTATGTTCGGCCAGTTCCAGCAGCTTGCTGTTCAACTGAGCCTGATCCGGCAGCGTGTTGGCCTGCACTTCCAGATAGAACCGCCCGTCATAGATATCCATGTATTCCTGCGTCTGACGGATGGCGTCGTCGAACGTGCCGCCGCCCTTGATCATCTTGTTGTCACCCATCAGCGTGCGGGGAATTTCGCCCGCCAGACACGCGGAAAGAGCGATCAGCCCGTCGCTGTACTCCCGGAGCAACGTCTTGTCGACACGGGGTTTGTAGTGGAAACCATCCAGAAACCCCTTGGAAACGAGGCGTACCAGATTATGATACCCCTCGTTGTTCTTCGCCAACAGAATCAGGTGATGCCGGACGCGAGCAAGCTCGGAATCCTTGTCCCTGTGGTCGTTGGTGACGTACACCTCGCACCCGATGATGGGCTTGATGCCGTAACTTTTGCAGGTCGTATAAAAATAGGCGGCGCCGTACAGGTTGCCGTGGTCGGTGATGGCCGCTGCGGGCATCCCGAAATCCTTGGCGCGGGCGCACAAATCGTTAAGACGGATCGCGCCGTCGAGCAGGCTGTATTCCGTATGGCAATGCAAATGCACGAATTCGGACATGAAAGATTCCCGTATGCTGATATCGATGGAAGGGGTTCAAGGTACCAAAAGTTGTCGGCGGGCACAATCAACCTTTCAAAGCGTTTCTGGAAAGGTTATAACAGGATAACCTATACTCAAGACTTGTCGATTTTTCGGCTTGGGGGTATGACGTCCCCATGACACAGGAACAGAAAGCAACAATGCTGACGGATTGGAATGATATCGCCTGCCATGAGGGATATTTCGAAACCTTCGCTTCGCGGTATCTGCGTGAATACCCTCAGGATATGCTCCGGCTCAAACGGGAACACACCTACAAGGTGTTGGCTAATGCCCGGACGATAACGGCACAGGAGCGTATTGCGGGCAAAGAGGGCAGGGCGGCCCTGCTGGCGGCGCTCTATCATGATACGGGGCGTTTTCCGCAGTATGTCCGCTGGCGGACCTTCAGCGACGCCCAATCAGAAAACCACGGGTACTTGGGCGTGCATGTGGTTAAGAAGGAACGGTTTTTGTCCGAAGAACCGGAACCCGTCCGCAAATGGGCCTTGACCGCCATCGCGTTGCACAACCGCTACAGGCTTCCCGAATTGCCTGAACCGTTCCGTATGATTACGCATGTCGTGCGCGACGCCGACAAGCTGGACATCATGCGAATCATGGCCCAGCACCTTTCCCAACCCATCCCGACCCGTGATGTCGTGTTGCATGTGAAGGATGAGCCGCAGGCATGGTCTCCGGCGGTAGCGGGCAAGGTTCTCGCCGGGGAAGTTCCCAGTTATACGGAGTTGCGTTATGTAAATGATTTCAGAATATTACTCGGATCGTGGATTCACGATCTGCACTTTGCCTCGACCAAAAGAGCGTGCGCCAACTCCGGATATGTTGAAGCAGTACTTGAAGGTTTGCCTGCGGCACCGCAACTGGAACCTGTCAAACAGTATCTGTTGAATGTATTGTCTTCCGCAAGAGTTTTCCGTGATTGATTTTTTACATCCAAATGTTGAAATGGCCCTGAAAGACTGCCGTACCCGGTGGGGATTGGGCGGCTGCGTTCAATTCCGATCGCAGGAGGCGTTTTTCTCGCTGGAAGAGCGGGATAGTACGGAATGCGCCGTTCTGGCGTTTTTGCTGCACGGCATGCCGATCCCTGAGTCGCTGAAGCTGGTGGAAACGGCCCGAGAGCGTTTCCACCACGTGTTGCTTCTTGATTACAAGGTTCCGGAGCGGAATCTGGATTTTCCCGCGTATTGGATCGGTGGATGGCGGGAACGCTTGGGCCCGCATTATCGCCAGTATCATCATTATATGCGGCATGGCGGTATTGAGGGGCTTATTCGGGATTTGCGGCTTATTCCGTATAGACGTGATGTTTTTTGGGGTGGAGGGGTTGGTTTATTGTGGTTGGTATGATATGGAGGGAAATATAAGTTTACATAATTTTCATTATGCGACATTAACGCTTGCCACAAACGACATCCTTGGCGTAAAAACGAACAGCTTTCTTTACCCCTCTGCCAAGGATAATCATCATGGGCCTTCTCGGTGCTAGCTGTAGTTTCACCCGTTTCCGGATTACGGATGCGGTTCCCAAAGAACTTTGGATGGAGATCCCCTCCAAGCTCAAGCAATTCGCATTTCAGGATATCGACGACATCGCGGAAGAACGCGGCTGGGGATGGACCAGCTTCGAAGACATGCTCGATACGCAGTGGCGCTCTACCCCGCCGGAAAAAGGCGCCTACCTTGCGTTTGCGCTTCGTCTGGACACGCGGCGGATTCCTCCGTCCGTGCTCAAAAAGCATGTCATGATCGCTCTCCGTGAGGAAGAAGCGCGCATCAAGGAACAAGGCAAAAAATTCATCGCCCGCGACCGCAAGAACGAACTGAGAGATCAGGTCAAACTGCGCCTGATGGGCCGTTTTTTGCCGATTCCCGCCGTATTCGACGTCGCGTGGGCAACGGACGAAAACATCGTCTACCTCGCTTCCGCACAGACAAAACTCATTGAACTTTTTATGAACCATTTTACATTGACGTTCGACCTGCATCTGGAACCGCTGACGCCGTACGCTCTGGCCGCGTCCATGCTGGATGAGAAGTCTTTGAACCGTTTGGACAACCTTGAACCGACCAGTTTCGTATAAGAGGCCGACAATGAACGAACCTTATCTCGGCCAGACGACGGACATGGTGCTTGGCCAGGAATTCCTCACGTGGCTCTGGTTCCGCAGTGAAACCCAACCAATGGGATTCAAAGATAAAA
>CAUHBW010000396.1 GCA_959604115.1 uncultured Bilophila sp.
CGGGGATGTGACGATTGGGGGAGAGGATGGGGAAACTTGCTGGAGCAAGTTTCCCCTTCCCCTCCCCCAAACCCCCTCCCTTTCCCTTTCAAAGACTTTTGACCTTATCGAATCCCTTTTCGGAAGCGTTCCCCGTGGGCGGGAGCCCGGGGGCTGTGTGTTCCTTCTTATTGAAGAAAAGAGGAGAGAGCATCCAATGGAGGAGCCTTCCTCGCGGACAAAAAAGGACGAACAGGGCCTTTCTTCCTGAAGAGGCCCCCCTGCTTCAACAAAGCTGGAAACCCTTCTCCGATGATGGAAAAAGAAGCCTGAAAAAGGCTCATCCCATAAGAAAACAAAACCGTATTTTCCCAAAACGACGCACAGGAAACCTCTCGGCAACAACGCTCCGAACGACGACGCCCGCCGACCCGGCGGAGAGGCACTCCCTCCGAGTCCCGCATGCCTCCCATGAAGACGCCGAGGGGGTTTGGGGGGCATCATGCCCCCCAAGCAGGGAGTCCAGAGGGGCGGTAAGCCCGCCAGTGCGGCTCGCACCTCTGGCCGCCGGAGGCATTCCCCCTCTTACCAAAGGAACGACCATGTACGATCTGACCATCCCCGCCTTCTCGCAACGAGCGGCGGACGCGGCGCAGCAAAGGCTGGACAGCCTCGCCAAAGTGCCGGGAAGCCTCGGCAAACTTGAGGAACTCGCGATCCGCCTCGCCGGGATCACCGATTGCGAACGCCCCGCCTTCCCCGAAAAGGCCGTGGTCCTGTTCGCCGCCGACCACGACATCGCCCTCCACGGCGTCAGCGCAACCGGACAGGAAATCACCGAAATGCAGGTCCGCAACTTCCTCAAGGGCGGCGGCACCATCAACGCCTTCTGCCGCAACGCCGGGGCGCGCCTCAGCGTGGTGGACGTGGGCGTGAAGGCCGACCTCGACGACGCCGAGGGACTCGTCCGGCGCAAGGTGGTCCGCGCCGCCCGCGACTTCAGCCAAGGCCCCGCCATGAGCCGGGAAGAAACGCTGGCCTGCCTGCGGACGGGCATCGACATGGCCCGCGAAGAGGCCGCGAAGGGCGCAACCCTGCTCGCCGCCGGGGAAATGGGCATCGGCAACACCTCGCCCTCCTCCGCCGTCGCCGCCGTGCTCACCGGCGCGTCGGTCGAGGACGTGACCGGCATCGGCTCCGGCATCTCCTCCGAACGCGTCCGCCGCAAGGCCGAACTCATCCGGCGCGGCATCGCAACCAACCGCCCCGATCCCGGCGATCCCGTGGACGTGCTCGCCAAGGTCGGCGGCCCCGAACTCGCGGCGATGGCGGGACTCATGCTCGGCGGGGCGTCGCTCCGCATCCCCGTGGTGGTTGACGGCTTCATCGCCGGAGCCGCCGCGGCCGCCGCCGTCGCCCTCCGGCCCGGCCTGCGCGACATGCTCGTCGGGTCGCACGCATCCTGCGAGCCGGGACACCGCATCCTGATGGAATACCTCGGCATTCCAACGTATTTCGATTTCGGCCTGCGCCTCGGGGAAGGCACGGGCGCGGCTCTGCTCTTTCCCGTCATCGACGCCGCCGTCCGCATCCTTTCCGAAATGCGCACCCTCGCGGAACTGGAGCGCGCCCGATGACGCTCCGCGCCGCGCTCGGCTTCTTCACCCGACTGCCCATCGGTTCCGCGCCGCTGCCGCCCACGTTCCGGGGCGTCGCCGTATGGCTGCCCGTGGTCGGGCTGATCGTCGGTCTGATCGCCGCGCTGGCGGTCCGGGCGGCGGCATGGGCCCTGCCCGCGCCGGTGTGCGGGGTCATCGGCTGCCTCGTCTGGGTGGGCGTGACCGGCGGGCTGCACCTCGACGGCGTGGCGGACTGCGGCGACGGCCTCATCGTGGAGGCCCCCCCGGCCCGGCGGCTGGAAATCATGAAGGATTCCCGGCTCGGCACGTTCGGCGGGGCCGCGCTGTTCTTCGTGCTCGCGCTCAAGGCGTCGGCCCTGTACGCGCTGGCGGCGGAGCTCGACGCGCGCGGCTTCTGGTGGCTGGCGGGGGCGTGCTGTCTGGCGGGAACACTGGCCCGGTGCATGGTCTTCGCGGCGATGCGGGTTCCCTCGGCGCGTCCGGGCGGACTCGGCGACGCCCTGCGCGAAGGCGTCGGCGGGCGGCACGAACTGCTCGCGCTCGCCGTCGGCCTCGGAGTCTGCGCGCTCAACGGCATGCGCGGACTCGCCGCCCTCGCCGCCGCGCTGATCGTGGCGCGGCTGCTGCTGTCAGCCGCCCGGAAACGGCTCGGCGGCGTCACCGGCGACGTCTTCGGCTGTCTGGTGGAGCTGACGGAGTGCGCCGTGCTGGTCGTGTGCTGCGCGGGGTGACGGATTCGCATTATGACGAAAAGATTGGCAGAAATTCGGTGCCCGGTCGCGGGCGGCGTCGCGGCGTTCGGGGATGAAGATTTGCGGCGGATGGCTGCCGGTGAAGCGGGGACGCCGCGCCGCTGGAGACGGAAGAGGAGACAGGATTGGACAAGTACGCGATTCCGCATCTGAAACTGGGCGGAACGTCGTTTCTGCTGCACGCTGGGTATGTTCCGGCGGTGCGGTTCGCGGCGGAACGCTGCGAGGATGTGGCCCTGTTGCTGCTGGAGACGGGCGCGCGCGGGGAATACCTGCCCACGCCCGAGGAAATCAGGGAAATCGGCAGGATAGCCGACGGCGAGGGCGCGGGCCTGCATGTGCATCTGCCCACGGACGCGGATTTCGACACGCCCGAAGGCGCGCGGGCGATGGTCGCCAAGGTCCGGCTCGCCGTGGAGCGCGCCGCGCCGCTGCGGCCCCACACCTTCGTCCTGCACGTCGATTTTCCTTCGCTTCACGGCATGTTATGGAAAGAGCGCGCCGGGAAGGCGGAAACCGGGCCGCGTCACGCCGGCGACGTCGAGGAAGGTCTTCCGGGCCGCGCGTCGGACGTCTCGGAAACCGCGCGCGTCTCTCCCGAAACGGACGGAACGGATGGAGCGGGAGGACCGGCTTTTTCGGGCGGACCAAAGGCCGTTCCGACGGCTTCAACATCCCGGAATGCGGCAAGGAGAGAACGCGCAACGGACACCCCGAACGCCCCACCCCCCCCGGATATCCCCGGCGGGCCGGGCGGCCTTCCCGTTTCGGACGCGGGCCGGGGCGGGCTGTCCGCCGAGCTGCGTTGCCGGACAGCCGAAGCCCTGCGCGAGATCGCGGCCTGTCTGCCCTCGCCCGCGCACCTCGCCGTGGAGAATCTCGAAACCTTTCCCCCGGATTTCTGGGACGGCTGGATCG
>CAUHBW010000397.1 GCA_959604115.1 uncultured Bilophila sp.
AGCAGCCATCACGTCTACAATCAGCCGCAAGATCCCATCCTCAACGCCTGCCGCCGTCTCAAGCTGGACAACCGGCCCGAGAACCATGTGCAGGTGGTTTTCATTCCGGCCCTGCTGGACGGCAACGACGGCTTCCTGAACATGACCTACGACGAGGTGCTGGCCGCCTGCGATCTGGGCGTCTTCCCCTCATGGTACGAACCGTGGGGCTACACGCCGCAGGAAAGCGCGGCGCACTCGGTGCCCACCGTGACCACCGACCTTTCCGGCTTCGGCCTGTGGGTTCGGGAATTGCAGGGGCAGGAGGGCGGCGTCACCATTCTGCACCGTCAGCAGACGTCCTACGAAGACACGGTCGCGGCTCTGCGCGGGGTGTTGCTGGAATACGGGGCTCTGCCCGAGGCGCAGCTCGGGGAACGCCGCGTCGCCGTGCGCTCGCTTTCCGGCGCGTGCTCGTGGGAGCATTTTTTCCCCCATTATCTTCAGGCGTATACGCAGGCGCTGGACAAGGCCGTGGAGCGGGGCGCCCTGCGGTCCGCGCCGAGCAGTTCGTCGCTGACCCGCGTGCTGGAAGCCACCATGTCCACCACGCCGACCCTGCACAGCTTCACCGCCATAACGCAGCTTCCCGAGCCCATAGGGCGGTTGCGCGAACTGGCCAAAAACCTCTGGTGGTGCTGGCATCCCGAATGCCATCAGCTTTTCTCCTCCCTCAATCAGGAAGTCTGGGAGAGCAGCAACCACAACCCCGTGTACACCATTGAGCGGACCAACAAGGGACGGCTGATCATCCTCGCCCACGAGCAGGCCTATCTGCGTCTGTACAAGGCGACGATGGAGGACTTCGACGCCTACATGGCCGTTCCGCCCAAGGATTTCGGAGCGTTGTCGCCGGAACACCCGCTGGCTTATTTCTCCACGGAATACGGGCTGAACGAATGCCTGCCGATCTATTCCGGCGGGCTCGGCGTCCTGTCCGGGGATCATCTGAAATCCGCAAGCGACCTGAACATCCCGCTGATCGGCGTGGGATTGCTGTATAAGAGCGGCTATTTCCGCCAGCAGATCGACAAGGACGGGCGGCAGGCCGCGCTGTATCCCGAAAATGATTTCTTGACCCTTCCCGTCGAACTGCTCAAGGACGAGGGCGGCGCGCCGCTCGACGTGGTGCTGGAGCTGCCGGGGCGGCGGCTGCACGCGCAGGTCTGGCTGGTGCGCGTGGGCCGGGTGCGGCTGTATCTGCTGGATACGGACACGCCCAAGAACACGGCGGACGACCGCAAGATCACCGCGCGGCTGTACGAGGCCGACCGTGATCTGCGTCTGCGGCAGGAAATCCTGCTCGGCATGGGCGGGGTCCGGCTCATGCGGACGCTCGGCATTCGTCCCGCCGCCTACCATATGAATGAAGGGCACTCCGCGTTCCTCATCTTCGAGCGCATCCGTCTGCTCATGCAGGAGGAAGGGCTTTCCTTCGCGGAAGCGGGAGAAGTCGTGCGCGGCAGCAGCCTGTTCACCACGCATACGCCGGTGGACGCGGGGAACGAACGCTTCGGGCTGGACCGGATGGAGCCGTATTTCCTGCCCTACGCCCAGAGCATCGGCATTTCGTGGCAGGATTTCGTCCGAACCGGACGTTTCGAGGGCAGCGAACGCAACGCCTTTGAAATGACCGTGCTGGCGTTGAACTATTCGTTCCGGGCCAACGGCGTGAGCGCGCTGCACGGCTACGTGTCCCGCCACATGTGGCAGGAAGGCTGGAAGGGCGTTCCTACGGCGGAAATCCCCATCGCCTCCGTCACTAACGGCGTCCATGTCCCCTCTTATGCGGGACCGGCGGTCCGTCTCCTGCTCGATCACGTGCTCGGCGAGGGCTGGCAGGAAGAAGGCCCGGATTCGCCCGCATGGAGCAAGATCGATGAAATCCCCGACGAGGAACTGTGGACCGTGAAGCAGCTTCAGAAGAAGCAGCTTCTGGAATACATCAGGGCCTCTCTGCCGGAAGCTTTCACGAAGTACGCCATCCCCTACGAACGCCAGAAGGAAATGACGGCCCGCCTGACGCCGTCGTCGCTGGTGATCGGGTTTGCGCGGCGATTCGCGCCCTACAAGCGGGCGACGCTGCTGTTCGCGGACGTGGAGCGGCTGGCCCGGATTCTGGATCGGGCGGATCGCCCGGTGATCATCGTCTTCGCGGGCAAGGCCCATCCGGCGGACGTGCAGGGCATCGACATGCTGCAGGAAGTCATCCGGCACATGCTCGAACCCCGGTTCTTCGGCAAGCTGTTCTTCATCGAGGATTACAGCCTCGCGGTGTCCCGGCTCATGGTGCAGGGCTGCGACGTGTGGCTCAACACGCCCCGCCGTCCCTACGAAGCCTGCGGCACCAGCGGCCAGAAGGTTCCGGTCAATGCGGGAATCAATCTCAGCGTGTCCGACGGCTGGTGGTGCGAAGGGTACAACGGCGAGAACGGCTGGACCATCGGGCCCGTCGTCACCCGCGAATTCTTGTCCGCCGAACAGAACGACTACGATGATGCCGGGTTCCTTTACTCGTTGCTTGAGGAAAAGGTGGTGCCTCTGTATTTCGAGCGCACGGAGGAAGGCTTGCCGCACAACTGGCTGGACGTCGCCCGGCAGTCCATGCGGACGCTGATCGCACGGTTCAGTTCCAACCGGATGGTGTCGGACTATCTGAACGACTACTACATCCCGGCGGCGCAGCGTTCCCACGAGCTGCGCGAGAAGCACAAGGCCCTCGCCAAGCGCATCGCAAACTGGAAGCAGGGCGTGAACGGCCGGTTCAATTCCTTGAAGATGGAGGACATCCTCATTCATGGCCTTTCCGGCGAGGAGCTTGTGGGGTCGCAGCCCATGCAGGTGCAGGTCAGCATTCTTCCCGGCGCGATGAAGCCGGAGGAATTGCTGGTCCAGTTCGTGGCCGGTCCGGGGTCGGGGCAGGTCTTTACGGATGTCCCGGATGTGGTCGAGTTGTCCCGCACGGACGAAAGCAGGCCCGACAGGCTGGTTTACGCCTGTTCGTACAGCCCCTCCCGCAGCGGCCCGCACATCTACGGCGTCCGCGTGCTTCCCGTCACCACCGGCCTCGCTTCGCCGCTGGAAACGCGTTTGGTATTGTGGGGATAATTGAGGGTGAAGCGATTATGAGATTGGGGAAGGGAGGGAAAACTTTTCTGAAGAAAAGCTTTCCCTCCCTTCCCCAA
>CAUHBW010000398.1 GCA_959604115.1 uncultured Bilophila sp.
CCCACCGGGAAAACGCCCCGGAACTGCTGCTGTGGCTGGAACGCCATACGCATTTCTTCCTGCTGGTGACCATGGTCTTCGGCGGGATCAGCGGCGTGGGCATCTGGTTCACCATCAGCGCGGTGAATCCCGGAGCCACGTCCATGCTGATCCACAACTTCGTGTTTTTCTGGGCCGCCGAGTGGACGGTGTTCCTCCTCGAAGTCGTGTCCCTGCTGGCCTATTACTATACCTATCCCCTGAGCCGCGACGGCAGGCTCTCCCCGAAGACGCACCGGCGCATCGGCCTCGCCTACGCCGTGTCGGGCTTCCTGTCGCTCGTGCTGATCAACGGGATCATCACCTTCATGCTCACGCCGGGGCAGGGGCTGGCCACCGGCGACGTGTGGCGCGGCTTCTTCAACCCCACCTATTTCCCCAGTCTGGTCGCGCGCACGGGCATCAGCCTCATTCTGGCGGGCATGTTCGCGCTGTTCACCGCGCCGCGCATCCCCTCCCAGGAAGCGCGGCGCGAGGCGGTGCGGGCAAGCGGCCTGTGGATCATCCTTCCCTTCTTTCTGCTGCTGGGCGGTTCCGCGTGGTATTACATGGCCTTGCCGCCCGACAGGCAGCAGGCCGTCCTGCGGCGGACCGTGGACATCCGTCCGTTCCTCGAAACCTACGGCTGGATGCTGCCCGTGGTCTTTCTGGGCGGCGTGCTGGCCTACATGCGGGCGGAACGGCTCCGCAGGCCGCTGGCGGTGCTCATCCTGTGCACGGGGCTGACGCTGGTGGGGAGCTTCGAGTGGGTCCGCGAAGCCGGACGCCGCCCGTGGGTGGCGGAGGGGTACATGTATTCCACCGGGATCAGCGTCGCGCAGACGGAGCGGGCCGAACGCGCGGGGGCCGGGTCCGTGTCCGGCTGGCTGCGGACGATCGAGGCGGCGGAACGCGAACGCCTGCCCCTTGCCGACGATCTGAGCCGGGGCTCCGCGCTGTTCGCGCTGGAATGCGGCGTCTGCCACGGACTGAACGGCCCCCGGGTCGATATCGTTCCCCGGGTGCGGCGTCTGACCGCCGACGGGCTTGAGGCGCTGCTGCAAGGGCTGGGGGCGCGGTCCGAGGTCATGCCGCCCTTTGCCGGAAACGCCGCCGACCGCAAGGCGCTGGCAACCTATCTTGAGAGCGTGGCCTCGCCGCGCATTCCTTCCCCGGAGGCACCATGAGCAAGCATGCATCCCCGTCCACACGCTGGGCCCTGCCGGTCTGGCTGGCGGCTGTGGCGGTTTTCCTGATCTGTCTCGGCTGGGTTCTCTTCACCACGCCGTCCGAGCCGTCGCCGTCCGAAGGCCGGGCGGAGTCCCGGCAGGCCGCCGCGCAGGCCGGACCGGTCACGGTGCTGGACGGCCTGCCCGCTCCGGGCGCGGTGACCGCGCCGGACATGCCCTTCGCCGCGTCTCAGGAATACGTGCTGACGGGAGCGGGATTGCAGGGTTTTTATCAGACTTCCGCGCCCAACGACGTCTGGACGCTGAACTATCCCGAACCGGAACTTGATGCGCAGCTCATCCGGCGCGGCCCGCCCGATCCGCAGGTCGTTTCCGAAGGCGTGAAGGTGACGTGGCGCGTGGGTCCGGAAGCCGGGCTGACGCGCGGCTCCACGGCGCGGAGCGGAAGCATGGAGCCGGTGGAGGATTCCTTTTTCCGGGCCTCGATTCCGGTGAGCGCGGTCCGCGCCGACGGGACACTCGATCCGTATCCGGTGGTCACGCTGCGGGCCGAGGACGCGGCCTCGGGCAAGGTGCTGGCGGAAAGCGCCGCCGTGCTCGCGGTGTCGCCGGGGTTCGGCTGCGCCCATTGCCATGCGAACGCCGGGACCGCCATTCTGGAGGCGCACGACCGGCACGAGGGCACGCGCCTGATGGCCGCGCACGCGGGGGGAGCGGTGATCGACTGCCGTTCCTGCCATGTCGGCCCGAGCGTGGGCAAGGACGGGAAGGAGACGCCCGGAAAGGGCCTCGGCGTTTCAGCAGCCGTGCACGGCTGGCACGCCGCCTATCTGACGGGCGACGGGGCCGACGCCTGCAAGACCTGCCACGTGGACCTCGGGCGCGCGGGGGACGGCGGCAAGGACGCACCCAAGCCCCTGTTCGCCCGTGATTTCCATGTGGATCGCGGCCTTACCTGCGTCCGGTGCCACGGGAACATGGCGGATCACGCGCTGGCGTTGCTCAAGGCCGAACAGGAGGCCGGACAGGGGCAGGCCGTCAAGCTCATGGCGGGCATCACGGGGACCGTGCCTCTGGAGACGATCAAGGGCCGTCTGCCGTGGGTGCAGGAACCGGACTGCACGAGCTGCCACAACTTCTCGGAAAAGCCCGATCTGCTCACCGCGTCGGCCTTCAACAAGTGGACGCCGAGGGACGAGGGCAGGGCGGGCCTGTTCAGCGAACGGCGCGGCGACATGCTTATGGTGCGCTGCATCGTGTGCCACGGCGCGCCGCACGCGGTGTATCCGGCCCGGAATCCGGTTGCGCCCGACCTCGACAATATCCCGCCGCTCCAGTACCAGCGGCAGGCGGCCCCGCTGGGAAGCTACGGCAACTGCGCCCTGTGCCACGGCCAGCCGATGGAGTATTCGGCGCACCACCCGCTGGTGGCGTGGAGCGAGACGAGCATCCACGCGCCCGCCGGAGCGCGGCTTTCCATGCCCGCGGCCCGCTTCTCGCATCAGGCGCACACGCCCGTGGTCAACTGCACCGTGTGCCACCATACCGGCTATGAGGACGGCACGTCCCTCCTGTGCACGAGTTCCGGGTGCCACGACGGCGTGACCGCCACTCTGCGCGCGGGCAAGGACGCCAAGCCCACGCCGAATCCCCGCTACTTCTACGACGCCTTCCACGGCGACGCGTTTCCGGGCTGCCTCGCCTGCCATACCCGGTGGCTCGCGGAGGGCAAGCCCGCCGGCCCCACGGACTGCAAGGCGTGCCATCAGGCGCCCTCGCCCCTCTGGGCCGCCGAGGACGCCGCCCGCAACGCTTCCGGCAAAAGCGACGTCCCCGGCGTTTCCGGCCGGGCGGACTCGCCGGACGCCCCCGCCGCGGCCGCCGCTCCGGCGGGAGCGGGACAGGCGGCTGCGGCGGCCGGGGAGGAGGCGGAGCCCGCCCCCAGCCTGGAGGAGCTGATGGCCGAGCTGGACGGCCTGTGCGGTCTGGACAAGGTGAAGGCCGAC
>CAUHBW010000399.1 GCA_959604115.1 uncultured Bilophila sp.
ATCACCGCCGTGTGCCACGTCCTGTTCGTGTTTCACGTTCTGCCCATGTACGAATAACGCCGCATCCCGCACGGATGGCGACGCCCCCCGATCCGAAACCGGAATCGGGGGGCTTTTTGTGTGGGCGGACGCCGT
The DNA here is from genome assembly GCA_959604115.1 of uncultured Bilophila sp. GTDB lineage: Bacteria > Desulfobacterota > Desulfovibrionia > Desulfovibrionales > Desulfovibrionaceae > Bilophila. The sequence continues at coordinate 136 of CAUHBW010000399.1, forward strand.
TTCGTCCTCTTTTTTCCGGATTCGGGGGTCCGGGGTGCGGAATCCGCTTGCCTCACGCCGGGAAATGGGCTAAACAATTGCTGTTGGTAATCATTCCTATAAAATTAACCCGGGAATCAGGACCGGAACTTGAAAACAAGGAGCGAGCATGAGCGACGTATTGTTGTGGCTGCATCCGCTGATGCAGGTTTTTGCCGCCGTTCTGGGCGTGTGGGCCATGTGGCAGGGTTTGAAGCGGGTGGCGATGCTGCTCGGCAAAAAGACGCTGTTCCCGTGGAAGCAGCACGTAAAGTACGGGACGCTGGCGTTGGTCCTGTGGCTGCTCGGGGCGCTCGGCTTCTACGTCACGCTGGACCTGTTCGGCAGCACGCACATCACGGGCCTGCACGCGCAGCTGGCGTGGCCCATCATCGGGCTGGCGCTGGTCGGCCTGATCACCGGATACGTCATGAACCGCTACAAGAAGAAGCGGAAGGTGCTGCCGCTTATTCACGGCGCGGTCAACGTCCTGCTGATCATCCTCGTCGCCGTGGAATGCTACACCGGCGTACAGGTGTGGAAGGATTTTTCCTGATCGCCCCGTTCCCCGGATAACGAAGAAACCGCCCGAACATACGCTGTTCCGGCGGTTTCTTCGTTGGGAAAAGAGAGGACGGGGCCTGTCCGGGAAGTTTCCCGGAGCGGCGTTCCGCTGCTTCGAAAGGGTCTACTTGGCTCCCTTCATCTGCCACATCCAGCTGTCGCGCACCATGTCGTCCAGATTCTTTTCGGCCTTCCAGCCGAGTTCCGCGAACGCCTTGGCGGGATCGGCGTAGCAGCTCGCCACGTCGCCCGCGCGCCGCGCCACGATGCGATAGGGCACGCGTACGCCGTTGACGGCCTCGAAGCGGCGGACCATGTCGAGCACGCTGGTGCCGTTGCCGGTTCCGAGGTTGTGGATGATGCAGCCGGGGTTCGTTTCCAGCTTGCGGAGGGCCGCGATGTGCCCGGAAATGAGGTCGGTCACGTGGATGTAGTCGCGCACGCCCGTGCCGTCCGGGGTGTCGTAGTCGTCGCCGAACACCTGCAGCTCCTTGCGGATGCCCGCCGCCGTCTGGCAGATGTAGGGCATGAGGTTGTTCGGGATGCCGTTGGGGTTCTCGCCGATGAGCCCGGACTCGTGCGCGCCCACCGGGTTGAAGTAGCGCAGGATGGACACGTTGAACTCGGGATGCGCGAGCGCTACGTCGCGGATGGTTTCCTCGATGTACAGCTTGGTGCGCCCGTAGGGATTGACCGCGCTCAGGGGATGCTCCTCGGTGAGCGGCAGGAAGTGCGGCACGCCGTAGACCGTGGCGGACGAGCTGAACACCAGCGCGCTGCCGTACTTGAGGCACATTTCAAGGACGGTGAGCGCGGAATCGTAGTTGTTCCGGTAGTACATGAGCGGATGGGTCACGGATTCGCCCACGGCCTTGTGGCCCGCGAAATGGATGACCGCGTCGATCGCGTTTTCCGAGAACAGCTTTTCCATGACGTCGACGTCGCAGGCGTCCGCCTTGACGAAGGGGATTTCCCGGCCGCAGATGGTCTTCACGGCGTCGAGAACCGACGGGCTGCTGTTGTGGAGGTTGTCCACGCACAGGGGATCGTACCCCTGTTTCACGAGTTCCACGAGCATGTGGGTGCCCAGATAGCCGGTTCCGCCGGTGACGAGAATCTTGCCCATAGTGTTTTCTCCTAAGCCCGTATCGATGCGGGCATCCCCGCTTTAATCCATAGGGCCTTCCGGCGCAAGGGCCGAGAGGGGCCGCCGCGCCCCCGCATCCGCCGAACGGGCCGTGGGACGGATCAGGCGTCCCGGTCGTACAGGTGCAGGGTGCTGCCGGACCAGTGCGCCTTGATGCGCACGCCCTTGCCGGGAACCGTATCCAGCCGGAAGGTCCCGCCGCTGAGTTCCACCCGTTCCCGCATGCTTTTGAGCCCGAGGCCGGGGGTGGCTCCCGCCGCTTCGAGATCGAACCCCTTGCCGTCGTCATGCACGATGACGGTCAGTCCCTGCGCCGTGCTTACGATGGCGATCCACGCCCGTCCGGCCTCGCTGTATTTGGCGATGTTGTTCAACCCCTCCTGAATGACCCGGAAGAGAACGATGCGCAGGGAGGCGGGCAGGGCGTTTTCGTCGAAGGACGTTCTCACCCGCAGCCGGATGTGGGGATGCGCGGTCTGATAGTCGTTGCAGAACCATTCGAGGGAGTTAAGCAGGCCCAGATCGATGTGCGCGGGCCGGAGTTCGTACTGGATGCGCCGGAGCTGGCGGACGAGCCCCTTGACCAGCGCCACGGCCTCCGTGAGCGGCTCCTGCGCCTGTTCGGCGTCCTTTCTGCGGAGGATCAGCAACGCCCGTTCGATGCCGAACTTGATGACGCTCATGGTCGCGCCGATGTCGTCGTGCAGTTCGGCGGCGAGGCGGAACCGTTCGGTTTCCTGCGCCTGCAACAGCCGTTTGGAGAGCCTGTTCAGTTCTCCGGTGCGTTCGGAAACCTGTTTCTCCAGATTGTCGTGGGAGCGTTGCAGCTCCTGCTCCCTCTGTTCGAGCTGATTGACGAAAAAGGCTACGGAACCGGCCATTTCCCGGACTTCTCCCGCGCCGCCGCCGGGGATCGGCGTTTTCACCTGCTGCGTGCGCAGACGCATGCACTGGTTCAGCCTGATCACCGGGGTGATGACGTATTTGGACAGATACAGGTACGTGCAGGCGATCACGGCCAGCGAAAAGATGATGAGCGCGACGAGCCACGAAGAGAGCAGGGACACCTGCTGATTGAGGCCGTCGCGGGAAAGGACGGTTTGCTTGCGGGTCTGGGCGAACAGATCGTCGGCCGTGGCGACGATGGCGTCGGACAGCCTGTCGATGCGGGTGCCGAGCCGGGCGAGTTCCTGTTCCGTATGGTGCTTTTTCCGGAACAGCGGCAACACGCCGTCCTCGTCCAGCGCGGAGAGCACGAGCTGTTCGTAGAGCAGATGGATAAGCCCCCGCAGGGGCAACAGCTTGGGGTCCGCGGAGGCGTCAAGCCGCTCCA
>CAUHBW010000400.1 GCA_959604115.1 uncultured Bilophila sp.
CCACCCCCTTCCCTCCCAAGACTTTCGACTTTATCGAATCCCCGGCCCGAGGGTGCGGCGGCGACGCGGCTTTTCCGCCGACGTTCTTTCTGAAAAGGCAAAAAACCGGCTGAACGGATTTCGTTCAGCCGGTTTCTCATGAACACCGAATCGTTTCCCCGTTTTAATACGTTTCCCATAGCGACAGGCCCCGTCATCAAAAAAACACTCCGCCTTTTCTCCGCATCACCGGGGAACGAACACAATTGCAGCCTTGTGTTTACCGTGCCGTCAACTTTTCTCCGCACCACCGGGGGACGGACACCGAAGAAAGGCCGCCGTTCTCCCCGGCCCGCCGTCAACCCTTACGAAAGTCTTGGGAAGGAGAAGGGAGGGGGTCCGGGGGAGGGAGGTCGCGTCTCCTCTCCCTTTGCCCCGCCTACTTCCGCCCCACGCAGAAATAGGCGAACCCGCGCCGTGCGATGATGGAGGGCGAGTACAGGTTGCGCCCGTCAAAAAGGACCGGAGCCACGAGCGACGCCTTCACGCGGTCGAAATCGGGATTGCGGAACTGGTTCCACTCGGTCGCCACGAGCAGCGCGTCGGCCCCTTCGCAAACGGCGTACTGCTCATCCTCGACGGACACGAGGGGATTGCGCGCCAGCAGCTTGCGGGCGTTGGAAGCCGCGATGGGATCGAAAGCCCGGACGCGCATGCCGCGAGACGTCAGCTCCTCGATGATGGACAACGCCGGAGACTCGCGCATGTCGTCGGTGTTCGCCTTGAAGGCCAGCCCCCAGAGCGCCAGCGTCCTGCCTTCCACGCCGCCCTGCGGAGCGAAATAGTCCGCCACCCGAAAGGCCATCGAACGCTTCTGGCGGGCGTTCACGCTCTCCACAGCCTCCAGAAGCTCGGGACGCATGCCCGCGCCGTGCGCCGTGTGGATGAGCGCCTTCACGTCCTTGGGGAAGCAGGAACCGCCGTACCCGATGCCGGGATAGATGAACTGATACCCGATGCGGTGGTCGGAGCCGATGCCCGTGCGCACGTCGCGCACGTCCGCCCCCACCTTCTCGCACAACGTCGCGATCTCGTTGATGAACGAAATCTTGGTCGCCAGCATGCAGTTGGCCGCGTACTTGGTCATTTCCGCGCTGCGTACGCTCATCACGATGAGCTTTTCACGGCTCCGGGCAAAGGGGGAGTAGAGTTCGCGCATGGCGGCGGCGGTTTCCTCGGAAGCCGTACCCACGATCACGCGATCGGGCTTCATGAAATCGGATACCGCATCGCCTTCCTTGAGAAATTCGGGATTGGAAACCACGTCGAAGGGAATGTCCGCGCCGCGCGCGGCAAGCGACGAAGCCACCAGCTCCCGCACGCGGTCGGCGGTGCCCACCGGCACGGTGGACTTGTCCACCACGATGAGCGGCCCGCCCATGTGCTCGCCGATCTGCCGGGCCACGCCTTCCACATAAGAAAGGTCGCAGGAGCCGTCGGGACGAGAGGGCGTGCCCACGGTGATGAAGGCGAATTCCGCATCCTTCAGGCCGTCGGCAAGGCTCGTCGTAAACCGCAGGCGGCCCGACTCGCGGTTGCGGGCCACAAGGTCTTCGAGGCCGGGCTCGAAAATATGGATGCGCCCGCTGTCCAGCAGGGCCACGACATCGGGATTGACGTCCACGCAGCGGACATCATTGCCCATTTCGGCGAAACACGCCGCGCTCACAAGACCGACGTACCCCGTGCCGACGATACATATACGCATAAACGCTCCTTGAGTGCGATAAGGAACGGGACGCCCCACGCGCGGCGGACGCGCGCTCGAAAAACGGAAAGCGGGGCCCCATCATTCCTCCCCGTGTAACCATCTGACGGCACAGCGTCAACTTGACTTCGCGCCCCACGGACGGCAACCTGCCCCCGAGGTATCCCTATGGCAATCATCGGCATCGGACTGGACATGGTCGAACTTTCCCGCATGGAGCGCAGCCTGCGCCGCTTCGGCGGGCATTTCCTTGAGCGCATCATGGGAGACGAGGAACGGCGCGCCGTTCCCGGCGATCCCGCCGCGCCCACGCCGCGCGCCGTCGCCCACGTCGCCGCGCGTTTCGCCGTCAAGGAGGCCGCGGTCAAGGCGCTCGGCACGGGGTTCGCGGAGGGCATCTCCCCCTGCGATGTGGCCGTGCGTTCGCTCCCGTCCGGCAAGCCGGAACTCGTCCTCTCCGGCAAGGCGCGGGAACGGGCCGACGCTCTCGGCGTAGCCTCGCTGCACGTCACGATCACCCATACCCGTGACAACGCCGCCGCCGTGGTTATTCTGGAAGGATGACCTCACCGACTTCTGAAACCAAAGGAACATCTATGGAACTTCGCGGAACCACCATCCTCGCCGTGCGTCACAAGGGCCACGTCGCCCTCATCGGTGACGGGCAGGTGACCATGGGCCAGAGCATCGTCATGAAGCACACCGCCAAAAAAGTCCGGCGGATGTACAAGGACCAGATTCTCGCCGGATTCGCCGGAGCCACGGCGGACGCCTTCACCCTCTTTGAACGTTTCGACGCCCATCTGGAACAGACCGGAGGCAACCTGCTCCGCGCCGCCGTGGAGCTGGCCAAGGACTGGCGGAGCGACAAGTTCCTCCGCAAGCTCGAAGCCATGCTGCTCGTGGCCGACAAGGAACACACCCTCGTGCTGACCGGCACCGGGGACGTCATCGAGCCCGACGACGGCATCGCCTCCATCGGCAGCGGCGGCCCCTACGCCCTCTCCGCCGCCCGCGCGCTCGTCCGGCACAGCGACCTCGACGCCGAAAACATCGCGCTGGAAAGCATGAAAATCGCCGCCGACATCTGCGTGTTCACCAACACCAACTTCACGCTGGAACGCCTCTAGCCCGCCCCCGGGGCCGACAGAAAACGTCGGCCCCTTTTTTCGCGCTTGCGCGCTCTCAACCTATCATCCCCGCTCATGCCCGGCGAATCGTCCCGGAACGACGCCCTGTTGCCGTCCCCGCGGCCTCCGGGGCGAAAACATCCTCTCACGGCGGGACCTTTTTCCTTGTAACGTTCCGTAGATACGAATTCCCCTTGCCTCACTGGCACAATCATGGCATAAAGGGCCCTGTTGCTGCGGATTGACGGCAAGGATCAGTCCGTTTTGCGTTTTTATTCACAAGTCAGATGATGCAAAAACGCACCAACTGAAAAAACC